>JBBAGC010000001.1:0-52774 GCA_041655115.1 Spirochaetota bacterium
GAACTCGCGGCTGGCAAACTCTCGGCGCTCCTCTCGCGGCGGCTGGCGAGAGATTTGTTCGATTGCAGCAACCTCTTCCGTCTGGGCGGTCTCGATCGGGACCGGTTGCGCCTGGCCTTTGTGGTCTACGGCGCCATGAGCCGCAAGGACTGGCGAACCGTTGCACTGGCGGATGTGGATGTCGATACCGCCGATCTGGAACAAAAGCTCATCCCTATGCTTCGGACCGCAGGGAGCGATGAGATCCGGAAGGATCGCTTCGGCAAGGGCTTGGTCGAGGACTGCCGCAATCTTCTTGCCGGCCTGCTGCCCTTCACCGCGCCGGAGCAGGAATTCCTCAATCGGATCCTGGACAGGGGCGAGATAGCGCCCGAGCTGCTGACCGGCGATGAGGCCCTGCAGGACCGCATCCGGCGCCATCCGCTCCTGGAATGGAAAGCCTTGAATGTGAGAGGCCACAAGAAGGGTCGCTGAAAATCCATTCCTTTCCAAGGAGGCATTAAAAAGGTTCTCAGGAGTGATGCCCAGCCTTCACTACCCGATTTTTTGGTCATTACTTGGTCATTACTTTACAAAAAATATCCCCCCTTTTCCTTGCATTTCCTTTGTGTGCCTTAGGCAAGAAAAACGGGATAACTACTCGAAATTTAACTTTCTTTCGTTATCCCGTCTTATCCCTCGTTGTCCCTGATCGTGCGTTCAGGATCTAGTGGGTGTACGCCTGTCCGGGTTCAAATCCCGGCTTCGGCACCATAAGAAAAACAGGAGGTCGGCTCGGAAGCGGGGTTGGCCCCCTTTTCTTTTTCAGAGGCTTGGCCAACACTTTCCAGAAAGCCTTCCATTTGATTAACAGCTTTCCGGGCATCCGCGTCATCAACCGTATCGTACCTGAGGAACATCTCCCTTGTTGAATGACTGGGGATTTTCATGATAACGAGACCTTTAAAACCTATCGATTGTGTCATTTCGACCTCTCCCCTGTCACTTCGGCTTCTCTCCCATCACTTCGGCCTCTCCCCTGTCACTTTGACCTTCTCCTCCGTCACTTCGAACGCTCCCCTGTCACTTCGAACGCATGTGAGAAGTCTGAAAGATCCCTCGCTTTGCTCGGGACATGGATTTCTCATCGCTTGCGCTCCTCGAAATGACATTTTTTAAAGGTCTCCTCACGTCAAAAAGAAGTTGACATCTATGCCCGGCACGAATAAAGTATGATGAAATATCATACCGGAGGTTTGAAATGGCCACGGCCAAGATCGCTATCACCATGAATGCCGATACCGTCAGGAAAATCGACAGACTGGTGGGGAAGAGGGTATTCCCAAGCCGCAGCAGGGCTATCCAGGAGGCCGTCGAGGAGAAGCTCGCACGGATGGACAAGAACCGCCTGGCGCGGGAATGTGCAAAGCTTGACCCCAAGCTCGAGCAGACCATGGCTGAAGAAGGCATTCACATGGAGCCGTCGGAATGGGCCGAGTATTGAGAGGCGAGATCCGGTGGGCCGATCTGAATCCCGTGCGCGGGAAAGAACAGGCGGGACACCGGCCGGTGCTGATTCTCAGCCAGGATGTGTTCAATGAACATTCCGGGACCGTGATCGCCCTGGCCATCACGAGCCGGGAACAATCGGCATCTTTCCCGCTGACGTACCAACTCGATCCCGCTCTTCTTCCGAAACCATCCTGGGTAAAGATCAGCCAGATCAGGACACTGTCGGTGGAAAGGATCGGTAAAAAGATCGGACGCCTCCCGCCGGACGTCCTGGAACAGATCGTGGAAGGGCTGAATGAAATCATTGGAGCGTAAAGCCCCCAGGACCACGCCCGGATCATTAGCAGTTTTGCATACGAGACCTTTCAAAACTATCGATTGTGTCACTTCGACCTCTCCTCCGTCACTTCGAACGCTCCCCTGTCACTTCGGCTTCTCTCCCATCATTTCTGGACTCTCCCCCGTCACTTCGAACGCTCTCCTGTCACTTCGAACGCATGTGAGAAGTCTCAAAGATCCCTCGCTTTGTTCGGGACATGGATTTCTCGTCGCTACGCTCCTCGAAATGACGAAATCGCTCTGCTCCTCGAAATGACACAATTTAATAAAGGTCTCAATTTCTCGACCGGATCCTGGACAGGGGCGAGATAGCGCCCGAGCTGCTGACCGGCGATGAAGCCCTGCTGCAGAACCGCATCCGGCGTCATCCGCTCCCGGAGTGGAAAGCCTTGAATGTAAGAGGCCACAAGAAGGGTCGTGAAAATCCATTCCTTTCCATGGAGGCATTGCAAAGATTCTCGGGATCAACGCTTCGCTTTACCGCTCTACTTCCTTTCCTGGTCAACACTTTACAAAAAATACCTCCTCCTTTTCTTTGCATGTCCCCCCCTTCTTGTGTGAATATCCCACAAATAAACAATATCACCTGAAATCATTTTTTTATCACTTTTTGTATCGGATAGCCCTGTTCGCCGGGGCGCTTTCCTGCAGAAGCTCAACTCTCTTTCGGACGTTGTATGTCACAACTGTGAACAGGAAAAAACTGATGACCACAACAAGAAGTGCCATGTGGATTCCAACAGTGCAGGTAGCAAGAACACCGGCACCAATAACCAACTGAGCAGCACCATAACCGACCGCGACCTTCCAGTGCGCTATCCTGAACTCATTGGCCAGCAGCTGATACAGGTGGCGCCGGTGGGGCTCAAAAAGGTTTTCTTCCGCCCGAAAGCGGACATAGAGTGTCGTCAACGCATCGGCATAGAAGGGTAAAAGAAGACCCGAAAAACAGACTATGTCACTGAAATTCCTCGCAAGAGCAACCACCAGCACGGCAAAGACAAATCCCAGGAGAATGCTGCCCACATCTCCCGCAAACACCTTGGCGTGAGGTATGTTGAAGGGCAGGAATCCAAGGCACGCCAAGGCGATACAGATGGCGAGCAGAGACAAAGCCGTATGATAGGCATCCTGTGATAGCTGGTAGAGTGTGTACACACCGAGAAGGCCGAAGGCTATAACCCCCGCCACGCCGGCGATGCCATTGATACCGTCCATGAAGTTGAAGAAGTTCGCTGTACCGACCACATACAGAAGTATTAGAAAAAGGACAATGATAAACACAACAGAAGACATGGAAAACATATGGAAATCAAAATAATGATATAGTTGGGGGACAAGGGGCACAAGAACGATCAGAGCAGAAAAAAATTGAATGCCAAGACGGAATCTCACCGATAGAGGGAAGAAATCGCCATATAAACTGATGCAGGAAACAAGAATGACAGCGAAAAGAAAGTGTGTTGGAATGCCAAGCGTGATACCCGCCACGGCAAAGGCCCCTAGTATCCCCACACCGCCGCCCCGTGGTGTCGGAACCTCGTGAGAACTACGATCATTGGGATGGTCAAGAAGATGTTTTCTGAAGGGTATTCCGGCAATGAGCCAAGCGCCGCAGAAGCCAATGGCCAGGGACATTAAAAAAAGAAGCGGTGTCCGGTACTGTTCGGTCTGACCAAACAATTCGCCGAGACGTAACATTACTTCATGGCTCATGGGGTATCTTTCGTATGGTCAAAAGATAGATAAAAGATGCCATCGAATATACTATGCGCCGTCACAAGACACCTGCATAACCCATTGCCTCAACTGTCTCCTTCCAGCCTGCATTAAGATCATATTGAGGCTTAAAGCCCAATTCTCTCTGAATACGCCGGCTGTCCACAGCAATGTCTTCGGTATATTTATCTATGGTTTCCCTGGATACGGGGGGTTGCCATCCTAACAGTTTCACTCCATCTTCAATAAAGCCCGTTGCTAATCGGACTGCTGAAAGAGGCAACGAGACGCTCGGCGGCTTTCTCCCAAGCGCATGACATATGGCACCGATGATTTCGTTCACAGTGTGAAAAGACCCGTCTGTAACATTGAAAATCTTTCCCGCCGCATCATCATGACCCGCGACAAGCACGGCAGCACGGGCCACATCCTTGTCATACACCAAGGAACGCCGGTTATTTCCGGTCCCGATAGGAACGAATCTCCCCCTTGCCAGGGAATGCACAAGCCGCTGGTAATTTCCTTTAATCCTTGAACCATAGACTGCTCCAAGGCGCAGGACAGACCCGATGTGTCCGCCCTCAGGATTCGTGGCACGAAGTACTATGTTCTCCGCTTCAAGCTTCGTTCGGGCATAGAATGTATCCGGGCGTACCGGATCATGTTCCGTTACAATTTTCCCGTCGGATCGGCCATAAACGGCAATGGTACTGAAGAAAACAATTCTTCTGACGCCCGCCCTAAGAGCCGCGCCCACCACCACAGATGTCCCACCAACGTTCACCTGCTCATAGAGTCTCTCAAGTCCCGGCGGCAGGTTTACGATATGCAGCAGAGCAGCCATATGAATGACCGCATCTGCACCTTCCATCGCATCGGCGACTGAGGAAGCATCGGTGATATCCCCGATGCGGGCATCGACGTCAAGAGGCCATATATCCGATTCGGGTTGATGCAGAGACAGAGTTCGAACGGAGAACCCTGCATTAAAAAATTCATTTACGACAAGGGGACCAATGGCACCGGTAGCGCCTGTTATGAGAACCAGATGAGGTTCCTCCCATTTTTCGATACGCGGTTTAGACATCAGTACCGGTTAATTCAAGTATCAATTCGTGGTAGCGCTCGCTGACCGATGGTCGAGAGTATTCCTGGATCATAGCATTCCTTGCCGACATGCCCTTTTGTAACCAGGCCTCCCTGTTGTTAAAGGCGTCTCGAATCGCATTGGCCAGAGCCGCGGCATCACCGGGCCGAATCACAAACCCTCCTCCCGTATCCGTAACAAGGCGTGCAAGATCAGACCCTTCATCGGTGGAGGCTATGACGGGACGTGCACAGGCCATGATCCTGTAGACTTTCGATGGGATCCCGTCATTACTGGTTCCCCGGGCCTGTGACACAAATGATGCGTCTGTCGAGGCATAGGCTTTCGACATAACCGAATAGGGCTGATAGGTTAGAAATGTCATGTTGCGAAGCCCAAGCCGGTTTGCATGCGCGATCAACATGTCTCGTTCACTACCGTCACCCATCATCAGAAAATGAATATCTTTTTCATATTTCAGGAGGTGTGCCGCTTCGATCAGTGTATCCAACCCTTGCGGTTTTCCCATGTTCCCGGCATAGCTCACTACAAATGGAGCGTCCAGTCCATACCGTCTGCTAAAATCATTATCCTTGGAAAGGGGGTAAAAGTCCTCCGTATCCACAAAGTTTGGAATCAGTCGGATTTTATGCTCCGGAACTCCCTTGGATCGAATACGTTCGGCCATTCCCTGGGAAATGACTGTTAAGGCATCCGCTTTTGTGTAAACAAACCTTTCCAGTTTTTTGAGAAGACCTATAAGCTTGGAGTTTTTTAAGACACCGAGGTTGACCGCAACATCGGGATAGATTTCCTGAACGTTGTATATGAAGGGGCAACGGTGCAACCTCCCCAGCATCCAGGCGACCGTACCGATGCTCAACGGCGGTGATGGTGCGATTATGATATCCTGCTTCGCTGAGGTAAATAATCCTGCGAGGATGCTTACGGCGTGGAATCCCGCCCAAGCGCTTATTCGAAGCATCAGGTTTCGTCCCTTACGAGGCATCCAGACGTGGACGACTTTGATCCCCCGATACGAGCTATGCTGGAGCAATTTCCCCCACAGGGGTTTCAGTGGCTGTACAGCAAGAGCTTCGGCATCTTCATTGTAGTGAGGAACCGTCGTGATAACAGACACTTCATGACCCATGGACTGGAGATCAAGAGCCAAATCACCCATAATCTGGGCAGTTGAGACATTATCGGGACGGAAGACAAGTGAAAGGATCAACACTCGGGCCATGAAACGACTCAATCCTTCCGCCATACCACCCGGTTCACATACCCGGTGTAGCTCAGGATAATCCGAGCTACCTTTTCTGAAACACAGGGAACATCGTAGTCCTTGACAATCTGTAGTGTTCTCTCGCCGCCCTTTTTCTGGGAGGACAGGATGTGGAGTCCCCGAAGCACCGTTTCCCACTCCAGTCCCGTCATCATTACGGAGCCTTCTTCCATGCCTTCCGGACGTTCGTGGGCGTTTCGAATATTCAGGGCGGGGAAATTCAGGATCGATGATTCCTCTGTAATGGTTCCGCTGTCGGAAAGAACAGCTATGGCATTCATCTGGACATGCACGTAATCAGTAAAACCAAGCGGTTTCAGCAATTCCACCGACGCTGGCAGCTTCACTCCCTTCCGGTCAAACATTTTTTGTGTCCGCGGATGAGTGGACACGATGACCCTTCTGCTGAATTGATCGGCAAGATTGTTCAGGACCGTCACCAACTTCTCGAATTGCTCGGGAAAATCGATGTTCTCTTCCCGGTGCGAACTCACCACAAAATAATCCCTCTTATTCAACCCGAGGTGCCTCAACACGTCGGAAGCTTCAATCTTCGGCATATAGTAATGCAGAACTTCGTACATCGGGCTGCCCGTTGTAATAATCCTGTCTGGGGGCAGGCCTTCCCTCAGAAGATACTCACGTGAGATCGCGCTGTAGGGCATATTCACGTCGCTGATGTGATCGACGATCTTTCGGTTGATTTCCTCCGGAACGCGCTGATCGAAACAGCGGTTGCCCGCTTCCATATGAAAGACGGGTATTTTGAGCCGCTTTGCCGCAATGGCAGCAAGGCAGCTGTTGGTATCACCCAAAATCAGGACGGCGTCAGGTTTTGTTTTGGCCAAGATCGTGTCGGATCGGCTGATTACATTGCCGATGGTGGCCGCAGCGCGCTCTCCCGCCGCGTCAAGAAAGAAATCCGGTTTGCGCAGGTCGAGATCATCGAAGAATATTTGATTCAGCTCGTAATCATAATTCTGACCGGTATGAACAATCACTTGGTCCATATCCCGATCAAGAACCGCCATAACCCGCGACAGCCTGATAATCTCCGGTCGCGTCCCGATAATGGTGGCAACTTTGAGTTTTTTCACCCTTGCACCTCGCAGTGGTGTGTATCCGGATTTTCCGGATCAAAGATTTCGTTTGCCCAGAAGAGGACGATCATCTCTCCGCCGGAGAGATTCTCTATCGAATGGGTATACCCCGGAGGAATGTCAACGATCCTGATATGGTCACCGGAAACATTGTATGACAGGACTTCGTCGGAAAGAATGTGACGGAAACGTATGACGGCCTCACCCTGGATAACGCAGAATTTTTCCACCTTGGTGGTATGGTAGTGGTTGCCCCGAATGAATCCTCCTCGAGTCCGTGAAACAAATATCTGTCCAAATTGTTCTGATTTGAGCAACTCTGCGAGAGTACCCCGCTCGTCGGTCCTTGCCGCAACGCCATAGGCAAAATCGTCTTTTTCGAGGTATGAGAGATAGGTCGCATAGAGACGCCTCGTGAAGGCATCGCTCATGTCGGGGACTGTAAGTGTATGCCGAATGTCCCGAAACATGCCTATCATGTCAGCCAGTTCTCCCAGCGTTACACGGTAGGTTGGAGTGATCGTAAGGTATGTCCCGACCGGAGTTACGGGACTAAAATCGAGAATGTTCAGAAAACCGGTCACCACATCATCAATGTACACCAACTCCAGTTCCCGTGTTCTGTCTGAAATAGTTACAGGCATATCCCGGGCAATGTTGTGACAGAAGGTGGCCACTACCGAATTGTAGTTTGGACGGCACCATTTGCCGAACACGTTGGTCAATCGGTACACGTACACCGGAGCACCCGTTCTGCCGGCAAAATTAAAGAGCGCCTCCTCGGCTTTCTTTTTACTAGCGCCGTAAGGATTGCCCAACACTGCCTGTGTTGACGAGGACATGATTATCACAGGCGTTCGTCGCAATTCTTCCAGAGCGTCCAGAATAAACTCGGTCAGGCCGACGTTGCCCCTGATGAACTCCTTTTCATCGGTGGGACGATTCACCCCGGCAATATGATACACGATATCCGATTCCGCCAGGTGTTTCCTGAGCAACGACGGTGCGTCTTCAACTTCGAATTCAAGGATTCGACAATCGGATCGCCGCCCCAGGGCTTCCAGCAGATTTCTACCGATGAACCCTCCTGAACCGGTGACAAGAACCGTTTTCATGAAGGACCCCACGTTGCACGCTCGTGCTGGATGTAATCGAGCCGCATCAGTTTCTCCACCACTTCTTCTTTGGACAGCCGCGTCGTGTTGTGTGAATTGTAGTCTTCTGTTACTGAAACCTGTTCCATCCCCTCGGTAAAGTATTTGTTATAGTTCAGATCTCGGGCATCAGGAATAATCCGGTAGTACGAGCCATGATCCTCCGCTTTGGCGAGTTCCTCGCGGGTGAGCAATGTTTCATACAGTTTTTCACCGTGTCGAGTCCCGATGATTCTGATGTCGCTGTCGCTTTTGAATATCTCCTTGAGTGCCACTGCCAGGTCATAAATCGTCGAAGCCGGTGATTTCTGAACAAAGATATCACCATGCGCGGCATGCTGAAAGGCATGCAGAACCAGGTCGATGGCTTCATCCAGTGACATAAGGAAGCGGGTCATGTTGGGATCTGTTACAGTTAGAGGTTTTTTTGACTTTATCTGGCTCACGAAGAGCGGGATCACCGAACCTCTTGTTGCCATGACGTTCCCGTACCGGGTACCGCAGAGAACCGTTCCTCCCCCGTTGCCATTGATAGTTCGGGCCTTTGCAACCATAAGCTTTTCCATCATCGCCTTCGACAAACCCATGGCATTGATGGGATAAACAGCCTTGTCCGTACTGAGGACAATAACTTTTTTAACATTCCCGGCCAATGCCGCATTCAACACGTTTTCAGCTCCAAGGATATTAGTTCTCACTGCCTCCATCGGATAGAATTCACAGGAGGGAACCTGTTTGAGCGCTGCGGCGTGAAAAACATAATCAACATCAGTCATGGCAAATTTTACGCTATCGTAATGACGCACATCACCGATATAAAATTTCACCTTTGAACTGTTCAGCTCAATCCGCATGTCTTCCTGCTTTTTCTCATCCCGGCTGAAGATACGGATTTCTTTTACTTCGCTGTTCAGGAACCTTCTTAAAACCGCATTACCGAAGGAGCCGGTTCCACCGGTGATCAGCAGCGTCTTGTTTGCAAACATAAGGCTCTCCCAGTTTAGAAATTATATTGAAAGTAATGAAATCTTGCATGAATCAATCAACAATAATGAAATCAGGCTTTGGTATATTCCCCATCAGCCAAGCATAAAGAGTTTTCGTTTTTTCTGCCTGCAGGGACCATAGGTAGTGAGTGTGAACAAGATTTTTTCCGCGATCCCCCATAGCCCGAAGCTGAATTGGATTTGAATCTATTGCACAGTTAAGTGCATTAACCAGTCCTTCAATTGTAGCATCGGTCCACCACCCACATTGTAAATTTACCAGTTGCTCCCAAGGCGTCGCTTGTGTCGTTATGACAGGGACCCCTGCTGCTAAAGCATCTAAAACAACCATCGGTGATCCTTCGCTATAAGAGGGCAATATAAACACGTCAGCCGCGGCAAAGGCGTTACGCTTTTCCTGCCCATAAAGAGGACCGGAAAATATTACAAGATTTTCCAAGTTTAACTTGTGGACTAAGGCAGCTACCTCCTTCAAGTGCCCGAATTCATCAGATCCGGCAACAATCAACAACCAGTCACTCATGCGGTCTTGAATTCTTGCCATTGCTTCAAGTAGTATTAACAAACCTTTTTTGGGAGTAATCCTGGACATGAACAAAAGAATCCTTTTGTCTTGACGTATGGCATAAAGATTACGAAACTGCTCGCCGTTTCCCTTACTTTCAAGCCACGCTGGGGACACACCATTTGAAATTAAGGCTATGGGATTTGAGAGTCCATAATTTCTGAAGTCAGAAATTTCCTCGTCAGACGTTGCATGCAAACACGAAGCATAGTGCAAATTCTTCCCCTCGTATGCCAAATAGGCCATCTGCTTTTTCCAAGAGGAATGTTTCAAAGCCCACTTCTGCAGTGAGCCATGGGGCGCTACTACTGTAGGTATTCTATGTTTCTCCCTAATTTTTTTTGTCATATACGAGCACGCCGTCCATATGCCATGTTGATGTACCACATCAAAGCATCCTGCTTCGTTCTTCACAGATAAAAACATCTTGTGACTATACCCCAACCTTGAAAAAACCTTACAGGGGAAGTTTTTGACTTTATTGTCATTTAATCCGAGATGAGCAACAGCCCACTTAATCTGATCGGCTGGATCAAGACACCATAGCCAGGCGTCGAGACCAAGTTCATTCTGCGACTGGGCCAAACTGACAGCAACATGACCGAGGCCGAATGATTGTTCCCCGATACTGCTAGTAATATGAAGGGTCTTTAAAGACATTTCATTCAGAGAAGGATCATGCATAGCTGAAGAATACAAAGCAAAACCAAAGGGGGTATAGTATCAGGGCAACGCCATAATCCATTCATGTTACTCTTCTCTTCAAGATCTTTAAAAACTATCGATTGTGTCATTTCGACTTCTCCTCTGTCCCTTCGAACGCATGTGAGAAGTCTGAAAGATCCCTCGCTTTGCTCGGGACATGGATTTCTCGTCGCGATGCTCCTCGAAATGACAAAATTCAAGGGTCTCTCTTCCATTTCTTGAAGATTATTAAAAGCCATCGTGGCCGGCCAGGTGAAGATCATCGCAGAAGTACCTGACGATTTGGAAATATATTAAGTCTCTGAATCGCCAACAGTAACGGGTATCTCAATATGTGGTAGAGGATCAATTTTTTCTCCCTTAAAGCAAGTTGAAGTCTCAGTACCATATATTGATAACAGCTCAAGTTGCCTTTTTTTATAAGCTTCCTGCACTCAGTAAAATACCGCTTCCTTTTCTTTCGTTCCTTAATAATTCCATGGAGAACGGCAGAAAAAAAGTTTGATATAGATATGTGATTGTCTCGATAGGCATCCGTATCATATAATTTGGTATTGTGTATGCTCGGACGAAAAAGCACCTGGCTCGTTATGTTGATACTTCCAGTCAACAATAATCTCAAAATAACAACACAATCAGATGCGTATTCACCTTTGATGAAATAATCAAACGTACAGGCTTCCATCAAACTTTTTCTTCGATGTAATGAGTAAATCAGATTTGCCTTTCCGATACGTTCTTCTTTCATAACGAGAAACGCTTTCAATCGCCGAAACAAAAATGGTGAAGATAACTCATTTGAATAGTTAAATGTTTTGCCACCATCCCGATCCAGAACAGCTATATTACAGAAAGACATGACGGATGTATCATGCTTCTGTAATAGATCTAATGCACATTCAACAAAGGTATTCGACCATTCATCATCATCCGCAGCCCACATGAAATACTCGCCTCGAGCCATTTCAAGTACATAGTTAAAATTAAAAATCGCACCTTTATTCTCCGTTTGTCTGTAAAATTCTATCCGCTTATCAATGCGGGAGAATTCATCGACCACCCTTTCGATCTCATCGCCTGGTGTATTGTTGTCTGAAATTATAATCTGAAGGTTTTCATAGGTTTGAGATGTTATACATTCAAGTGTTCTCCGAAGGCCGTCCCGCCTACTGTATGTTGGGATGCCTACGCTAACCAAGGAAAAAGTTTTGTTAACTCGCTGGTGACTGGTCACGATATAAGGCACCATAAAATAGTTATCGTACAGGCTGTCTGCATTGTGACATTTGCACCATGAACACTGACCTTATAAAAGGAACGAATAACATCGTTATTGCTATAGAAAACGAAAGGAATGTTCGCGTCAACCATACTGTTCTCTTAACCACGACCAGGTTCGAGCCAGCCCTTCGTTGAAATCGACTTGCGGCCTCCAACCGGTATGGTTACGCAATGTGGTGGCATCGAGAACATTAACCTTCACATCGAAGGGTCGGTCAGGCAGGTGATCAACATTAATCGAACCGTTCAATTCATCTATAAAATGGGCTGCAGCTTCGATCACATCCATATTGGAACGTCCAACGCCCGATCCTATATTGTAAATCCGGCCGATGTGTCCTCTTACGAGGACGCTGACAATCCCTTGAGCGAGGTCACTCACATAGATGTAGTCCCGAACCGTTCCTCGGCCTCCGAAGATCCTGATCCGGTCGCCGCACAGGACCGAGGCGAGAGCGGTCGCAATGAAACCCTGCCCCGTAAAAGGTTTCTGACCTGGGCCAAATGCATTTGCAGGACGGACGCAGGTGTATTGGAGCCCCTGTGTTGCGCCGAAAAGATGGGCATAATTCTCCAGAGTCAGCTTCGTGACTCCATAGGGCGAGATGGGTTTCGTGGGATGATCTTCCCGAATAGGGAGACGGCGCGCCTCGCCGTATACCGTGCCCCCGGATGATACAAACAAAACCTTCCTCTTCATTGCGGCAGCCTCGGCAAATAATTGCAACGTGGGGGGCAGATTTTCCAGCAAATCAGCCAAAGGATTTTCAAATGATACATTCGGGACGGTGGCATAAGCCAGGTGGATCACCTCCTCATGAGACCGGAGCAGTTCCCTGATGAGACCCGGCTCTCCGAAATCTCCCGTGACACGCGACACTTCATACGGAAGCGACGAGAGAGAACCATCGTTCTTGTCCAGTATGGTCACTGAGCGACCGGTCTTGAGAAGTGCATGAACCAAGTGCGCGCCGATAAATCCGGCGCCGCCAATGACCAACGTGCGAAGGTCGGGGGAAACGATATGATTTTTGTCCTGCGTTACTATTCCGTCGGACATCAGCGCTCCTCAAAAATATCCGTCATGGTCATCCCAAGATGGAAACAATCGGGTCTTTCACTTTTTTGGCAGTTCCTCGGCCTCTTCGGCGGGAGGTCGAAATGTATCTCATACGTATGTTCCTATCTTGTCTACAAAATGTCGGTGCGGGCGATTCTATCCCTGTCATCCGAATGTGCAAAGATCTCCTTTTGGGTATACTGTCTCGCCGGAAATTCATGGCTAGGATTCTCTTTTTTCAGGTTGTTCGGAATTGAGCCAATCTACCAAAGATGAAATCTCTCGTCGTCGGAGTGATCGCCATCGTCAGAAGTAGTGTCGTACCGGAAATCAGCATGAGCAGGGCGATCATCAATATCTGAGGCATCGAATCATTAACAAAAAGTCTGCCTGCTCCGGCAGTGGCGAATGCCACAACTAAGGGAAATCCGACGTCTTTTATATACCAGGTTCGTTTTTCGCTGATCAGAAGGCGACGATGCATGAATTGAATTGCGACAAGAACATAACCGCTGTTAAGGACAACCCAGACAATGGCTGCACCTACCGCACCGTAGTGCCATGCCATCAGGATCGTCAAGGGAACAATCGCGGTGACAGCAACGAGGTTGACATAGAAAGCGAGACGCGTCCACCCGTGTGCCAGTTGCAATGCGTAAGGTATGTTCATCAGGCCGTTCAAAGCCGTGCCGATGATCAGGATGCTTACAAGAACATGAGCGTTTTCAGCCGTAGTGGGATTCTGTGTCCATAAAAGCAGAATTTCGTAGGAAAAAAAGGCTATGATTGCAGTGACTGGAAGAATAAGCACCGACATGAATTGGCAGGCCTTGTGATAAATGCGTTTCGTGTTTTCCTCATCTCTCATCGATACCAATTGAGTAAGACGTGGATAGACAGCGATGAATAAAGGGCCGATCAACCGGTACAGTGTTGAAGCAACCATCCATGCAAGCGTGTAATAGCCAAATGTTTCAAGCGGCAACATTTTGCTCAGGATAATTTTATCTGTCTGGGTAAGCAATGTTCCCAAAATGGAAATTCCACTCATGCCGACGGCAAAGCGCCATACGCCAAGTAACAGTTTTCCCCGAAAGGAAGATTTCTTAAAAGATGTCGGCAGGCTTCGCCAAAGGAAGCTCCGCATCATTAAGACATGAAGTATACTGACTATGATCTGCCAGACAAAAAAGGTGAAAATCGTTGGGCTGACAAGCCATAGGACAAGAACCGCTCCACACCAACGAAGAGTTGCGATGATGCTGTTTACGCCACTCAGGAGAACCTGTCGCTGAAGTCCCGTCAACCCGCCTGAGTAAAAGCTTACCGGCCATTGAACGGCAATCGCAAGACCCATAATCAACATAACCCGTTGCACAACTTCCGACGATAGTTGTTCAGGCTTGACCCAGTAATGGGCTATATAAGGCGACAGAAGCATGATGGCCAGGCCGATTGCCACGGCAATAAACCAGTAAATGATCTCCATACTGCGGACAAGATCGCGCATCTCCTGCGCTTTACCGGGAATAGCGGAAAGACGTGCCATCTCCCTGTTAACCGTTGCCCCCAGTCCCGCGTCAAGCAGGAGAAACAGCGCCTGAAGCGTGATAAAAATTCCGATAAGTCCATAGGCTTCCATTCCCAGAAACTTGATATACAGGGGAATAAAAATGATCGCCATCAGGGCCTGCCAGAAGCTGCCCGCAAAATTGGCGGCTATGTTTTTTTTAAGAATTGTCATGCGAATTAGGCGAGGAAGCAAAGCTGTGTCATTATAGTCGCTTCAAATAACCTCCGGGGACGGCGGTAATAAGAAGCTTGTTTTCAATCGCACTTTCGATTTCGAAATGAAGGGGAGCGCCGTCAGCGGCCGTTCGTCCTTCAACCTTCAGGCGCCGGAGATATTCCCGCACGGCTGTTTTCGGGTTGTTTCCCCGATCCCAGGGACGATCCGGATACATACTTTCCGGCAGGTCCTCGATGATTGTGTCAAAAACGACACAGTAGCTTCCCCCGCTTGTCAGAGGTGCGTACGCTTCCAACTCAGCCAAAACATGTTCATGGGTATGATTTGAATCCATACAAATAAATACCCGTTTGTAATCACTCGCGTAACGGTGAACTTGTTCGATTGTCTCCGGCGCGACGCTGTTTCCTTCGATCATGTCGATCCTGTGAGCCATGGGATGGGTCTCGATCGCGGCACGGTTGTGAGGGCGAATATCGATATCGAGACCCAGAACTCGGCGTCGAACGTTTTGGGGATTCACCGGCACTCCCGTTGCGGCCGCTTCGCAGTAATCAAGCAAGGTGAGCAGGGAGGCGCTCAAGATAAGCGATCCGCCGTGCGCAATGCCGGTTTCGATAATAAGATCGGGTTTTGCCTGCCATACAAGTTCCTGCAGCGCTATCATGTCTTGTGGATATTGAATAACAGGACGGCCAAGCCAGGAAAAGTTGTATGAATAAAGAGCCCTTATTGAATGACTTGTAAAGGACTTTGCCGCATCCAACAAGGGATCGTTATGCTGATTTGCTTCGACTCTTGCGCGAACTTCCTGCTCAAAATTCATTTTCATCCACCCTGTAGTACGTCAGTGTTTCTCCCGCGAGAGATTTGATTTCATCAAAATAGCGTGAATTCATTATAAAAACGGCATCACCTGATTTCATCCCGGCGAGACCATCGGCAGGTGACAGGACCGGCAGAGCGGTTGCTGGAAGATATTTTCCCTGTTTTGCCGGATTAATATCGATAACCACATTCGGTGTAAGGTTCCACTTCCGGAAAAGCAGGAAGGAAAAAATTACACCTTTAGAGGCGGCGCCCCAGATGATGAAGCTTCTCTTGCCACCGGTTTTCATCAGTTCAGCGGCGCGGTCTATTCCTTCAGAAAAATCGTCAGAAAACACTACCTCCTGAAAACACTTGCCGGGGGATTCACGCAATGTAGAAAGATCAGCAATTACATAAAGGTATTGACCGCCGAATGTTCTTCCCGATTCCAGTATGCTGTCGAAAAAGCGTGGAAAATCCGAGAGCCGGAAATAGTTAACATGCTCATAATAAATATCGAACCATGCTTTGTGATGGAGAATCCAGTCGAGGCAGGGAACTTCGATATAGGCAAGTCCCTTTCCTCCGTTGGCATTCCGAACAGCCCGAAGAAACGCCAGGGGATCGGGAATGTGTTCAAGAACATGCCGGAGAATAATGGCGTCGCCGGATATACCCAGGTGAGGAGAAAAGACATCTTTTACGACGTAACGGGAATCTCCCTCATAGGCCGGGTCTACCCCGGTTATTGAAAAACCTCGAGATCTCAGAATCTCAAGAAACATTCCCTTGCCACACCCGATTTCAAGTATGGACATTCCGCTGAAATGACGTTCAATGATCCCAGCCGTTGCTTGAAGATGGTCCCGGAATGCCTGCGAGTGTCCCTGCTCATTCTGATAGTACTCGTCATAGCGGATACGATCGGAATCGAAAGAGATATTGCACACGATTCCTGTCACAGGATCCTGCACAAGCCTGATATCACCACGGGAACAGTGTAAAGCATCCTCCGCTCTTTCGTATACGCGGTTCTGCAAAACGGGGAAACCATCCATTGCATAGAGTATAGTACGATTCATTATCTGTCGGTCAGATGCCGCAAAAGTGTCGTGTCTCCCCAGAAGGCCATGGGTTCATAGTCCGTGTAAGGGTAGTGGCCGAGGTTCAACCGCATATTTTTCCCTCGCCGTGAAAGATGATCCTCAACAAGACTCCTTACGGAGCGGGGATGGCCGCTGCACACATTGACGACTCCGTTGAATTCACGACGCTCGATTATACAAACGAGGAAATCGGCTGCCGTACGCACGGGCAGATAATCGCGAAGCTGTTCGCCGCCTGACATATCAAATACGGAATCACCCTGTTCAATCGCCCGATCCAGTTGAGGAAGCAGACTGCTTGGATTCTGTCCCTCACCGTGAAGGTAAAACAACCGTGCCCACTGCAGCCTGAACGGCATCGTTGCTTGCAGCATCTGCAAACATTTTCGCAGCGTGTCCTTTGCCAGGGCATAGGGTATTTCAGGTCGGGTCACCATTGTTTCGTTCAAGCTGCCCCACCGCATCCCGTATTCGAGACAGGTTCCCGTAACCAGTATCTGTGCGTATCCATCACCGACGATCGATTTGAGAAATCGATAGTCCGCTGGGAGATTGACCTCATAGTGAAAAAGGGCCTTGTAATTGGGTAACCCGGGCCATGCGAGATGGGCTACGGCATCGGCTTCACCGAGAATTTTCCGGGGCGATGGCTCAATCTGGTGAATATCACAGGATACGAATCGGCATTTATCGAACCAGGGCATAGCTTTGATCCTGTTTTCATCGCGATCGACCGCTGTTACCCTATGTCCCCGTGAAAGAAGTGCCGAAACAAGATGTCGTCCCACAAATCCGGCAGCTCCGGTGACAATAATATTCATTGCACAATCTCCACTCCAGGTACAGCCACCGCAAAGACTCCCCCCCATTCTTTCACATATGTATGTTGTTCAACGATTTCGGAAGCAATATTCCAAGGTAAAATCAAAACGGTGTCGGGTTTTTGTTCCCTCAGGACATCAGGTGAAACAATTGGAATGTGGCTTCCGGGAAGAAATTTGCCTTGCTTCGAGAGAGCCGCATCACAAACATAGGGTATGAGATCGGGCTTTATACCGGCATAATTCAGAAGCGTGTTTCCCTTTGCCGCCGCGCCGTATGCCGCCACCTTTTTGCCCAGGCGTTTCAGTTCGATAAGAAACAGAAGCAAGTCATCCTTTATATGCTCAGCCCTCTGTTGAAGAACCCGCCACGTCTCGGGTTTCCGGAGATCCTGCCGCTCTTCTTCGACGATAATTGCCGAAACCGCCTCCGTGGTCGGTCTGGGGTCTCCCGAGTGACAGCCGTACACGCGAAGACTGCCGCCGTGAGTGGGCAGTTCTTCGACATCAAACACCCTCAAACCTTCCGTTGTAAAAATGCGATCCACCGTAAAGAGCGAAAGGTACGAGTAATGCTCGTGGTAAACCGTGTCGAACTGGTTCTGTTCGATCAGTCGCAGCAGGTGGGGAAATTCCAGGGTTATCGTGCCGCCGGGTTTGAGTACTTCCTTAAGTCCGGCGGTGAAATCATTGATGTCGGGCACATGGGCGTAAACGTTGTTACCGATGACAAGGTCGGCCTGTTTTCCTTCTTCGGAAAGGCGCTCGGCAAGGCCACGGCCGAAAAACTCACGAAGGACGGGGACACCGAGTGTTGCGGAGGCATCGGCGGTGCTGTCCGTCGGTTCGATACCGAGGCAGGGGATTTTCCCTGATACAAAGTTTTTCAAAAGGTAACCGTCGTTCGAAGCAATCTCGATCACATAGTTCTCCGGCCCGAGATTCAGTCTTCTTTGTATCATTCTGTAATACGCTTCGGCATGACGGAGCCAGCTTGCCGATACGGAAGAAAAATAGGCATAATCTTGTGTGAAAAGTTCATCGGCACGGGCATAGTCTTGTGTCTGCACCAGCCAGCATTGTTTGCAGACATAGAGTTTAAGCGGGTAGGTAATCTCCGGACGGCGCAGATCGTCTTCGCTGCGGTAGGCGTTCGACGGTGGAGCAAAACCCAGATCCAGAAAAACCTCTTCAAGCGGTGACCCGCAATGACGGCAATTCATGGGACAATTCCCTCGAATTCAGCGCCGATGAAGGGATGGGCACGGTCTCGTTCGGAGATATGGCTAACCTCGAGCGGCCAGGCAATCCCGATTGCCGGGTCGGCGATATTCAGGGCTCCTTCGGCGTTCGGCTGATAGGGTGTTGAATGCAGGTAGAGCATCTCGCACTGTTCCGTCAGGGCCTGGAATCCGTGGGCAAATCCTTCCGGAATGAGAAGGCTCCGATGGTTTTCCGCACTCAGGATTTCTCCGTGCCATTGCAGAAAGGTTGGAGAACCTTTTCGAATATCCACGGCCACGTCAAACACTTCTCCCGCCAGGCAACTGACGATTTTGATTTCGCCGTGCGGCGAATGCTGAAAATGCAGTCCCCGAACGACACCACGATTCCTTGTCCTGGTATGATTAATCTGGGAAATGGGTTTGTTGAATCCCTGCAACTGAAGTTCTTCGGCGCAAAAAAAACGTGAGAAAAAACCGCGCGAATCCTCGAGGGGCTTCCTTTGAACCACCAGCAGACCATCGAGAGGCGTGAAGCGAACGCTGAACCGCGCTTCCTTCACCGGGCCGATCATCGTTCCTGCACACCTTTCTCGTATGCCGCGATCTGACCTAAAGACACCTCTCTCATGTCCTGACCATTCCGCCAGGCGCCATACCAGGAGAGGGTTTCCTCAAGCGCCCGTTCCAGCGGCCAGCGAGACGTCCATCCCAGGCGCGATCGGGCCTTCGCACTGTCAAGCCTCAGAAAATGCGCCTCGTGAGGTTGAAACGCCTTGTCCTGTTCCCATTCGAATTCAGCGATTTGATTTGCGAAACCTTCGACAATCCACCGTACCGGACGGGCATCTTCATCGGAGGGACCGAAGTTCCATGCTTCCGCAAAGGCAGTGCCTTCTTCCGTCAATCGCTTTGCCAGCAACAGATACCCTGCCAGCGCGTCCAGGACATGTTGCCAGGGACGAACGGCCGAAGGATTACGAACAAGAAGTTTTTCTCCGGCTGTGAGGGATCGCACACAATCGGGGATCAGGCGGTCTTTCGCCCAGTCACCACCTCCTATGACATTACCCGCGCGAACCGTAGCAAGAGAAGGACCTCCGGGCTTTTCCGCGAAAAACGAACGGCGGTACGCGGCAGAAACAAGTTCCGCGGAAGCCTTGCTGGAGGAATAGGGGTCATGACCCCCGAGTGGCTCATCTTCCCTGTACCCCCACACCCATTCGCGGTTTTCATAGCACTTGTCCGTGGTCACAACTATTACCGCTTTGATGCCGGTCGTCCGACGAACCGCCTCCAGCAGATTGACCGTGCCCATGATGTTGGTTGAATAGGTGGTAATCGGATCGGCATAAGAATCGAGCACTATTGCCTGGGCAGCCATATGTATGACAATGTCGGGAGCGGCGTCCCGAAGGGTTACTTCCAGTAATTCATGATTCCGCACGTCTCCTGTAACAGAGTGAACCAGTTCGTCTACTCCTGCAAGGTGCCACAGGCTCGGTTCAGTCGGCGGTGCAAGAGAGTACCCGGTAACCCGAGCACCGAGGCGATACAACCAGAGACAGAACCATGCACCCTTGAACCCCGTGTGACCTGTCAGAAACACCCGTTTGTCTCGAAAGAAATTATCGAACATACGCTTTCACCAGACCTTCCAAGGGGCCCGACCTGAATCCCAGATTCTGTTGAGATATTCCATGTCTCTCATTGTATCCATACAGGCCCAGAACCCGGGGTGCTTGTAAGCCATGAGTTCGCCTTGTCGGGCGATTTCCTCAAGGGGCCCGATTTCCAGGTCACAGGACTCAGATGGCGTCAAGTAATTGAACAGTGCTTTGTTGAATACAAAAAACCCTCCGTTAATGAGCGCTCCCCCTTCCCGGGGCTTCTCGCTGAATGAAACCACACGATCATCTTCGGCTATCATTTCCCCAAAGCGTGATGCAATGTTCACCGCCGTGACGGTCGCCATTTTTCCATGAGACCGATGAAACGCAAGCAGCGCATTGATATCGACATCAGCGACACCGTCTCCGTAAGTTAACATAAAGATATCATCGGGAATGTACCGTTCCACCCGCTTCAGTCGTCCACCCTTGAGGGTTTTCTCTCCCGTGTCGGCCAAGATTATTTTCCATCCAGATTCATCGTGTGAATGATGAATGCTTATTTTCTCCGGCTGGCCAAGTTCGATGGTCACGTCATTGTTCATCAGTTCGTAGTGACAAAAGTAGTTTTTTATCATATCGCCCCGGTATCCCAGGGCAAGAACAAACTCACGAACGCCGAACTGGGCGTAATATTTCATAATGTGCCAGAGAATCGGACGTTCCCCGATATTGACCATCGGCTTCGGTCTAAACTCCGTTTCCTCACGAAGTCGCGTTCCCGCGCCTCCACAAAGAATGATAACTTTTATAGGATCAGACATGGGCAACCTCCTGACGTCTCGAAAATGCCGACATAACGAGACGCTGTCTTGACATCCAGCCCCACCTGACCGCCAAGCCGGGTGAGACCTTTAAAATTTTGTCATTTCGACCTCTCCCCTGTCACTTCGAACGCATGTGAGAAGTCTAAAATATCCCTCGCCTTGCTCCTCGAAATGACAAAATGAAAGGTCTCCTTTTAACTGACCGATGGCAAAAATTCAGAAACTATTTTGCTCAAGCAAAACTGCTGGCTACAGAAGGGGCTCTTGTTGAGCCAGGCTCTTGTTCTCATTCATAACGACCCGTGGTTTTCATACCACTCAATGGTTTTCATGAGGCCTGTCCTGAAATCGGTCGTTGCAGAAAAACCCAGCTTTTCCTTCGCCCTTGTCGTGTCCAGCATGCGCCGCGGCTGACCGTCCGGTTGTGACTCGTCCCAAGTGATGCGTCCCTGAAAACCCGTCATTTCCACTATAAGAGCCACCAGGTCACGAATGGAAATCTCAAATCCCGTGCCCACGTTGACGGGGTCGCTCTCGTTGTAGCGTTCCATGGCAAGCATGATGGCTTCAGCCGCGTCCTCGACATAAAAAAACTCCCGTGTCGCCGCTCCAGTACCCCAAACCACAACTTCATCCAATCCTTGACGGCGGGCATCGACGCATTTCTTAATGAGAGCCGGTATCACGTGAGACGAGCGGGGATCGAAATTGTCTCCCGGACCGTAAAGGTTCACCGGGAGAAGGAAGATGGAGTTGAATCCATATTGTCGCCGATAGGCCTGTGACTGAACCAGCATCATTTTTTTCGCCAGGCCGTAGGGAGCGTTTGTTTCCTCCGGATAGCCGTTCCAGAGATCCGATTCACGGAAGGGAACAGGCGTGCACTTCGGATAAGCACAGATGGTCCCCAAGGCTACAAATTTGTCGATGCCCCGCAGCCATCCTTCATGAATGAGTTGGGTTCCCATCATGATATTGTCAAAATAGAGGGTGGCCGGATTCTCCCTGTTGAAGCCGATGCCGCCCACGTTCGCAGCCAGGTGCAGTACGATGTCGGGCTTCAGGTCGTCGTACATGCGCCGGACATCCTCTCCCCTGGTCAGATCAAAATCAGCCCGATCTGCAACGGAAAGGAAGCGATAGGATTGATCCCGAAGCTTCCTCACAAGATGGTTTCCGAGAAACCCCCTGCCTCCGGTAACGGTAATTCGTTTGTTTTTCATGCTTTTTTTACTTGCCCTGCCTCAGGTAGCATTTCTTGCACCACACTCATAGCCGGCATCCACAAGGGTGCGTTCTCTTTTCGCCTCTTCGAGATCCGCGGCAACCATCATGTCGATAAGCTCCCTGAAGGACGTCTTCGGTTCCCATTGCAGCTGTTTCAGAGCCTTTGAAGCATCACCCAGAAGAACATCCACCTCGGTGGGCCGGAAATAACGCTTGTCTATCCTGACGTAGTCGTCAAATCGCAGATCCAGTCTGCTGAAAACCTCCTCCGCAAATTCCCGTACTGAATGGGTTTCTCCCGTAGCAATAACGTAATCGTCAGGTTTGTCCTGCTGCAGCATCAGCCACATGGCTTCCACGTAATCGCCCGCATAGCCCCAGTCCCGCTTGGCATCGAGGTTACCCAGGTACAGCGTATCCTGAAGCCCCATTTTGATCCGGGTCGCCGCCCGTGTGATTTTTCGTGTAACAAAGGTTTCTCCGCGCCGGGGCGATTCATGGTTGAAGAGGATGCCGTTGCAGGCATACAGTCCGTAAGCATCACGATAGTTTTTTGCCACGTGGTAGGCATAGACCTTGGCTACCGCATAGGGGCTTTGAGGCTGGAAAGGCGTCGATTCACTCTGGGGCGGCGGCGCCTCTCCGAACATTTCGCTGGATGATGCCTGATAGAACCGTACTCCAATACCGGACTTTCGAATAGCTTCGAGGAGTCGTGTAGTACCAAGGCCGGTAATATCTCCCGTGTACTCGGGGAGATCGAAACTGACCCGCACGTGACTCTGGGCTCCCAGGTGATAGATTTCATCGGGCCTGATGTCGTAGAGAAGGGCCGCCAGATGGGCCGAAACGGCCAAATCTCCAAAATGCAGAAACAACCGCGTGTCCGGCTCATGGGGATCGCGGTACAGATGATCGATCCGTCCCGTATTAAAGCTGCTGGACCGGCGGATCAGTCCATGCACCTCGTATCCTTTGCCGAGCAACAACTCAGCCAGATAGGAACCATCCTGGCCGGTAATGCCGGTAATGAGTGCTTTTTTCATTCTCAACTCCCTGTAAAGATTTTATGGGGCCAACGCCTGCCGTGTATATTTTGAACAGTTACTACCGCTGCCGCCCTCATGCCGGCGTTCATTGAATGAGACCTGGTTTGAAAAACTATCGATTGTGTCATTTCGATATCAAGGAAAGATTTCTCGTCGCTTCGCTCCTCGAAATGACATAATCACGATGCTCTTCGAAATGACATTTTTAAAGGTCACTTCGAACGCATGTGAGAAGTCTTAAAGATCCCTCGCTGTGCTCGGGACATGGATTTCTCGTCGCTCTCGCTCCTCGAAATGACGGACCTGAAGGCGCTCCTCGAAATGACAAGGACAGCTTTGAATACCAGCCATTTTTGTCATTTCGACCGTAGGGAGAAATCTTTTACTAACGGCCGTCATCAGGATTTCTCGTCGCTTCGCTCCTCGAAATGACGGACCTTAAGGCGCTCCTCGAAATGACATAATCGCGATGTTCCTCGAAATGACACAATGCAAGGGTCTTTGAATGTCTCATCGCCGGCGATTGATTGTTGAACGGACACGGTAAGACGTGAGTGTAAACACGATACAACTCATGATGAGCAGAGTAACGACAATATGCATGCCAACAGCAGAGGCCGCCAGGACGCCCAGGCCGATCATCAGTTGCACAAAGCCGTATATTACCGTCACTTTCCAGTGGTCCATCGCACATTCGTTCGCCAGCAACTGGTATAGGTGGCGGCGATGCGGCTTCAGCAGATTTTCCCCCGCTCGAAGACGGACACACATCGTCGTTACTACATCCGCATAAAAAGGGAACAGGAGCGCGGCAAAGCAGATCATGTCCCGGTAACTCCGGGACAGCATGAGCACCAGGACGGCAAAGACAAATCCAAGGAGAATGCTACCCACATCCCCCATGAATACTTTTGCTCGAGGCATGTTAAAAGGCAGAAAACCCAAGCAGGCAAGGGCAAAGCAGATCGCAAGAAGGGAAAAGGCCTCTTTATCCGCACCAAGCGGCACAAAATAAAGAGTATAACAACCCAGGAGACCAAAAGAGATAACGCCGCTTACCCCCGCAATGCCATCGATGCCATCCATAAAATTATAAAAATTCGCCGTGCCGACCACAAACAATACAATCATGATGACGATCAGAAAAAATAGTACCGGGAAAGCTCCACCGACCGTCGCCAGTTCAAACTTCAGCAACAGGTGCGGTAGAAGGGGAAACAAAACAATCACCGCAGCAACACACTGAACAACAAGCCGAAACGAGGCTGACAGCCGGGCATAGTCCCCATACAAGCTGACAGCGGACACAACAATAGCGGTAAAGAGAAACGTTGTTGGAATGCGGAGTGTCATTCCTGCCACAAGGAAAGCCGCCAGGATACCGACTCCCCCACCTTGAGGCGTTGGAACATCATGGGAACTCCGGTCTCGTGGATAGTCCAGCAATCGCTCTCGAAACGGCAGTTCTGAGATAAGCCATCCGCCGGCGAATCCGAGAAATGCGCATGCCAGGTACAGCAGAGTGATCTGGTGCCGGGCAACCCATCGTATGGACTCGGTCAAAATGACAGACAGGTCAAGAGTCATAGTGGAGAGATTGAGACCTTTATTGCATTGTGTCATTTCGAGGAGCATCGCGACGAGAAATCCTGATGACGGCCGTTAGTGAAAGATTTCTCCCTACGGCCGAAATGACAAAAATGGCTGGTATTCAAAGCTTTCTCGAAGTGACGGGGGAGAGGTCGAAATGACACAATCGACAGTTTTTTAAAGATCTCAGATTGTTTTCAAAAATTTTTCTCGACCGATTGGCGGACAGCACTCACTTCGACCACGCTATGCAGAGAGCAATAAACACGGAACTGAGTCAACGCCGGCCTGTCAAGAATAAAGATTTGACCCCGTGACGGAGGCTCACTGCAGCAAACCTGGTCCACACGCCGATTCCCACTATCCAGAACAGAATTCCCGGGTACTGGTGGCGGAAGAATTTCCCGTAAAAGCGCATCATCCCTCTGTGTTTGTGCCATTCCACGAATATGGGCCGTCCCGTGCTGCATGTTCCCTGGCAGTGAACCACCGGGGCATCGGGCACAAAGACAACCTGCCAGCCGTTGCGGCGGAATCGCATGCACCAGTCAAGATCCTCGCAATGGAGGAAATAGCCTTCGTCCCAGGGACCGACATCGGCAAGGGCGGTTCGTTTGACCAACATGCAGGAACCGGAAATAGCCTCTACCTCAACGGGTTTCTCTGGAAGCGGCTCCTGGTTCAGGATAAAATCTGAAAACAGCTTCGGATAGCGATTCCGCAATCGGGAAAGGCCAAACGCACGAACGAACGAACGCCAGGGCGTCGGCACCGCTCGCCTTCCCCCCGCCTGTTCCGTACCATCCGGATTGAGCAACAGCGGTCCTGCCATTCCCGCCCGCGGAGTGCGCTCCAGGCAGGAACGAAGTACCATCAGAGATGCCGGTTCAACACGACAGTCCGGGTTCACAAACAACAAATACTCCCCCGACGCGGCACCGAGTCCGATATTACAGGCTCCGGCAAAGCCCTCGTTCTCTGTATTACGAATTACTTTCAATCGTTTCGACGAAGCATTCAGCCGTTTCAACGAATCGACACTGTCATCATCAGACGCATTGTCGATCACCAAAACTTCGGCAACGATCTTCGAACGCAACAGGGCCCTGACATTGTCCTTGAGCATGTTACCCGCGTTATAATTGACAATGATGGCAGACACGTTCGGCATAATCTCAGAGAAATCCACGGGGCGAGAAGTTCAGATCCCGGATCGCTTCCGTGTTGTCAAAATTCATATCGATATTCATTCGTTCCGCCATGCTCACGTTCCAGTTCCGGTATCGGGGGAAACACCTGATCACCGCAACCAGAAGCCGAAAGAGTCCCACCGGTACCTGGATC
The DNA here is from genome assembly GCA_041655115.1 of Spirochaetota bacterium. Classification (GTDB taxonomy): domain Bacteria; phylum Spirochaetota; class UBA4802; order UBA4802; family UBA5550; genus JBBAGC01. Next base: position 26,154 of record JBBAGC010000001.1, read on the forward strand.
ACTCGCACAGGACGGTCAAGCATCGTGGAGATCCTGCAAATCATGTCTCGATAAGACAAGGTTTCCCCACCGGAAAGAGTATAAACTCGGTTGATTATACCCGGCTTTTCAAGGGCCGAACGACAGGCACACGCCACGTCTTCAGCATGAACCGGCTGACGCAATCCCTGAGCCCGACCCACCAGGGGGAAAAAGCCGAAACGCTGAATAATGCGCGCCAGGGCAGTGATATTTCCATCATTTTTCAGATCGTACACCATGGTGGGACGCAGGATTACCCAATCGGTTTCCTTCGTGCCGGCCCACCGCCACAAGCACTCTTCACCTTTTTCCAGCAGTTCCGCCGTCAGGCGCTCTCCTTCATCGGCAGAATCTCTTTTAGTGAACCGGCTTGTCGATGAAAGGGCAACGATACGCCGCGTTCCCGCCTGTTCGAGCATGGGGAAATAATGTGGCAGGACCCATATCGGCGCAAGACAAATCCAAAGCGGTATCGATTCTGTGCCGCCGGATGCATCCACCGGAAGGGTCCGCCAATCAACTGTTTCCGAAAAACGTCGCCGCGCCTCCATCCCGTTGCGCGTAAAGGCAACGACACGCCAGCCGGCATCGACCAGGAGGGGTATCAGGTAGTTTCCCACCAAACTGGTCGCTCCGATGACGCCGACAATTGTTTTGCCTGTCGATGTGGTTACTTGATTCGCCAAAGAAATGCCGGAACTTTGAGCTGATTCCTCGAGACCCTTATTGAAAAACTATCGATTGTGTCATGAGACCTTTACATTGTGTCATTTCGAGGAGCGCCCGGGGTACCGTCATTTCAGGGAGCGCCCGGGATACCGCCATTTCAGGGAGTACCCAGGGTACCGTCATTTCGAGGAGCGAAGCGACGAGAAATCTTTCTTTAATATCGACATGTTGCAAGATTGCTCCCTGCGGTCGAAATGACACAATGTAAAGGTCTCTCCTCTATGCCGGACGGGGTTTAACGGCACACTCCAATACGAGAAGGTCACCGCGGGACTATGGAATCCTCACCCATCCGGATACCGTTCAAGAAACTCCACCAGCGCCTCCCGCCAGTGAGGCAGAGGCCTATAGCCCTTAAGGCGCAAGGCCCGCTTCTCCAGCCGAGAGTTAGACGGCCGTTGCGCTGGACGTGGATACTCACTGGAGGAACAGGGTACCACGGACCGGGTACAATGTTTCAGGGTAAAAATCTCCGAGGCAACATCATACCAGGTCGCTTCGCCTTCGCAGGAAGCGTGAAAAATGCCGGATTCGTGACGTTCCAGAAACTGTTCGATCAGGCCCGCCAAAGCGTCTGTCGAGGTAGGGTTGCCGACCTGGTCGTTCACAACCCGTACCGGCGGCCCCTCTTCACGCCCCAGGCGCATCATGGTGTGAACAAAACTCGGGCCTCCCTTCCCATACAGCCAGGCCGTACTCAAAATGGCCGCATCGGGACAGAACCGCAGGATAGCTTGTTCTCCCGCCAGCTTGCTTCGGCCGTAGGCCGTGCGCGGCGCAGGCTCGTCGTCTTCACGATAGGGCCGGTCCAGTGTCCCGTCGAACACATAGTCAGTGGAGATTGCGATCAAACGGGCGCTGATCAGCGCCGCGGCCTGCGCAACATTTGCCGAACCCCCGCCGTTGATGCGCATCGCCTCGCCTGTTTTCGTTTCGCAGTCGTCAACGGCTGTCATGGCCGCCGCGTGAACAACACAGTCAGGACGTTGCGCCTCAAAGAAATCCTTCAGGGCATCTCCATCGGTTATATCTCCCATGGAACGGGTAAAACTGATCACCTCGTGATCACCAAGCACGCGGCAGAGCGTTCTGCCCAGCATGCCCCGGCCCCCGGTAACAAGTATCTTCATGGCTTCGATAATTCTTGATACACCGGAAGATGTTCCAAGGAAATCGATTGCAGAGTGGGAAGAAGGAGATCTTTATCGGACAAGAGAGGCAGCGTTCCTTTCAGAGACCAGTCAATGGCAAGATCCGGATCGTTCCAGGCAATACCACGCTCCGTCTCGGGCGTGTAAAAATCGGTACACTTGTAAACGAAATGGGCATCGTCACTGAGTACGAGAAAACCGTGGGCGCAGCCTGCGGGAATGTAGAGTTGGCCGGCCGTTTCACCGGTGAGCACGAAAGACGACCACGTACCAAATGCGGGTGACCCCCGCCGGATATCCGCCACCACGTCCAGAACTTCACCCCGCAGACACTGTACCAGCTTCCCCTGTGGCCGGGGCCACTGGTAATGGAGCCCCCGCAGAACGCCCCTGCGTGAGAAGGAAAGATTATCCTGCACCAGGGAACCCGGAATGCCCGCCTCCTCGTATCGATCCCGCTGAAAGGTTTCGAGGAAAAACCCTCGCCCATCCCGAAAAATGTCGGGCGTCACCAGGATCAACCCGGGAATATCAAACCGTTCGACCCTCATCAGGCACGCTCCCCGTTTACCACTTCCATCAGATATGTGCCGAAATCACTGCCGCCCAGTTCCTGTGCCAAACGGATTACCTGCGTGTGGTCAATGTATCCCATTCGCCAGGCGATTTCTTCCGGCACCGCTATTTTCAGGCCCTGGCGGGCCTCAATTGTATGTACGAAAGAGGCCGCTTCCAGGAGCGACTCGGGCGTTCCCGTATCAAGCCAGGCCGTACCCCGGCCCAGCAGTTTCACATTCAGCGATCCCTCCCGGAGGTAAAGGTTGTTGAGATCGGTTATCTCCAGTTCTCCCCTTGCGGACGGTTTCAGTGACCGTGCCATGTCAACCACCCGATCATCGTAAAAATAGAGTCCCACCACGGCATACTTGGACTTGGGCATCTTCGGTTTCTCCTCAATCGAGGTGACCGTGCCCGATTCATCGAAGGCAACCACGCCATACCGCTCGGGATCGCGCACCCAGTAGCCGAAGACGGTGGCACCTGCATTTCCCTGCACCACCTCCTGCAACAGCTTCGCCAGCCCCTGGGCGTAAAAGATATTGTCGCCCAGAATAAGACAGGCGGCACCGCCGCCAAGAAAATCAGCCCCGATAAGGAAGGCCTGGGCCAGTCCGCCCGGATGGGGCTGCTCGGCATAGGACAGCGAAATCCCCCACTGCGAACCGTCGCCCAGAAGGTCGCGGTAGCGCGGCAGGTCACGGGGCGTACTGATCACAAGAATCTCCCGCAGCCCCGCCAGCATCAAGGTAGTAAGCGGATAATAGATCATCGGTTTGTCATAAACAGGCAGCAACTGCTTACTTGTCACCCGCGTCATGGGATAAAGCCGTGTGCCGCTGCCGCCGGCGAGAATAATACCTTTCATGGTCACCTCGAGTTATGGGTCACTGTTCGAGCAACGTCCTCACGATTTGGCGGGAGGAAGTTGACGCCGATGACAAGGCCGGTTTATTTGACATCCTTTTGGTCAGTCAGATGCTACCAAGAAGGGCATTAATTCCGTCTGTGCCCGCTCGTATTCTTCGGGTACGCCGATATCAATAAACTGCTCGGTCGTCACGAACAAATCAAAAGGGGAAATGGCCATTTTCTTAGCAAAATAATCGATTTCTAGAGAAAAAGGTCTGTACAACGGGCAATGATCAAGTTGCCCCTTATTCAAGACATAACAGCCGGCATTAATTAATCCGGGCCCATCTAAACCTTTTTCTTCGAAACCAATGATCTTGTTCTGATCGGTTACTAATCGTCCGTATCGATTCGTATCAGCCACATACCGGCCCACGATAATCGGCCGTCGATGATCCTGCCAGTGCCTTTCAACTTTTTCAGTTTCCAGTGCAAGGAAAGTATCACCATTGAAAATATACACATGATCGTTGCTGCATTCTTCCATTGCCAGACGTACAGCACCCCCCGTTCCCAGTGGAGACTTTTCAACCACATAGGCAAGCTCAAGACCGGAAAAATGATCGCCGAAATGCGAGATAATTGTATCAGCCATGTATCCTACTGAGAGAACAACACGACCGAAGCCATGCCGAGCCAAGTAGAGCAATACTATTTCAAGAAATGGCCGACCTGCAATCGGCGCCATCGGTTTCGGCAGATCGGGCACTGCCTTTTTCAAGCGCGTCCCAAAACCACCAGCGAGAACAATTCCTTCGTACATAAATGCTCTTATTTATCAGGTTGTTGTTTTGACGGTCAGGATGTTCTCGAAAGAACCAACCTTATTTTCGACGCATTATGATATCACCCCATGCCGTTGCACCGCGTTTGGTGAAGTAACAATTACTCACTTGTCCTTTGAAATGCTCCAGTGTTCTAACTACGTCCATGCGCCGCTCAGGAGGAACAAAGAACATCATGTATCCTCCCCCACCGGCCCCGGACACTTTCCCCGCCAAGGCACCGGCATCAATGGCCGCATTGTATATTTCTTCTATGTGTTGGTTTGATACTGTTCCGGCAGACTTCTTTTTGCTCTCCCATCCTTGGCGCATTGATTCCACAATGCCTTCAAAATCTGCCTTCAGCAGACATTCTTTCATGGCCAGCGCTTCACGCTTCATGCCGTGCATTGCTTCCATTGCGATTGCAGATCCTGTTTTAATGTTGTCGCTCTGATCTGCAATGATTTTCGCCGATTCGCGTGACACGCCTGTATAGAACAATATCAGCGATGCTTCTAATTCACATATAATCCAATCCTTGATTCTCAAGGGATTAATTATGGCTCTCTCATCATGATAGAACTCCATGAAATTAAAACCGCCAAAAGCCGCAGAATATTGGTCCTGCCGTCCCCCCTGGAGTCCACAGTCAACACGTTCTATCTTAAAGGCTAGTTGGGCTATTGTATAATCATCAAGGGGGAGGTTCAGCAGTTCGACAAAAGCACGGATCATTGCTACCACAAGCGTGGAAGAAGCTCCAAGTCCCGATCCGACCGGCGCATCGCAAAAGGTACTCAATTCAAGAGGTATCGGAACACCACCGTTGTAATGCTGAATCATTTCGTTGTAAACGGCTTTGTGGAGATTAAACTTGCCGTTCAGCGCAAGCGGTTCACCGATAGCTTTCACTTTCGTCGCTTGCTGATCGGTAGCCGAAAATTTCACATAAGGGTCATCAATCGTTTCGATTATTGCATAGGCATACCGGTCGATAGTCGCATTCAGAACGTACCCTCCATGTAAATCGCAGTAAGGTGAAACATCTGTGCCACCACCGGCCAGACCGAGCCTTAACGGTGCACGGGATCGAATGATCATACGCCCCCCTTCAGAGTTGTGAATCATTTGTAAATGGCGGCCTCGTCTCATTGGATTTTTTCAGGGACTTCATGTCATCTGCATACTGGTTCAAGTGCAGACGCATTTCCCGACCCGGCTGCATATTTGTTTTCGTCCTGTGTCCTCCTGCTGACGCCTCAGCCCGCAAACGTTTACGAATGATCAATTCAATGCCGCACTCTGCCACCGGTGTCATGGTCTGATCGTAACGAGGCAAGTCAAACCGGTAGGTTGAAGAAAGTTGTTCGATTTTAATAACATCCGCCGCCTGCCCAAGCTTGCGAACCAGATCCACCAGATTAATTGAGCGAGGGCTCCATGATTTTTCCTTGAAAACAGTAAAGGTCCACTTGTGATCGCGATTGAATGTACTAGGAAATACACCCTGCTCATACAGGTCTTCGTCCGGCACGGTGATAACCAGGTATCCGCCTTCGCAGAGAACCCGGAACCAGTTACGCAAACCCTCTTCGGGGTCATTAAGGTGTTCCAGGCAATGACTACTATGGACAAAATCCAGCGATTCGTCGTCAATCCCCCCAAGGAATTGAGCGTCACCGTCTTCCAAGTCCCATGTCCTGACAGCTTTTATCAGGGGAAACAATTCGCCGTACAAAGACAACGGGTCTGGCTTACCGCCGATATCCAGACCGGAACCGACAAAATATCTGCGTACAAAATTTGAATCTGCGAGCCGACGCTGAATTGCTTTACTACATTCTTTCATTGTTTTTCACCTGCCCTTAAAGGCTCTGAACACAAAGTGCGGCCATATCTGTTCAGAATTTAAGCCATCGCGGCGAATCAACAAGTTTTCGACTACTTCGGTAGCACCAATACAACTCGATACAGTGGCGTCGTCAAACACGACATACCCTCCGTCAACCATAAAAGGTTTCACGCCCTCGTATGAAAATTTAACTGCTGGGGCAATATCGCAATCGATATGGGCCAGACTGACTCTTTGCGCCTGATTCATCACAGCTTCATTGGTATCTTCAAAGAAACCTTTTACCAGTATCAAATTATCCAGTTTCAGCTCATCAATCCGTGATTGTAATTGATTGAAATCGGCATCTGAGAAATCCCCTGCATTGTGCGCATCCACAGTTTTATCAGTCGGCGGCATGCCGACAAAACTATCCAGGGCAAAAACCTTCGTCCCCGGATACAGTTTTTTAACGACATAGGCCATAAAAATCGCGCTGCCGCCGCGATATGCTCCATATTCCACGATATGCCCGGATGGGATCTTCTCTAAAAAAAACCGCAGAATAAGATAAATATTCATTCTGTTCTCTTCGCTCATAATCGTTCTGTCCCTGGCGACATCGAGCGCTTCTTGATACAAGGGATCCGCCAGAATTTTTTCCTTTAATCCGCCGAACTGAAGGCCCCAGCCACGCTGATAACCTTCATACACATTTCGTCCGTTTCTTATGCCATCAACTAATCCCTGCAACTCAGGAAGATAAGATACGTGCGGGACAGACTGCCGGGCAAATATCTTTTTAAAAATCATCTTTTTAGCCCTTTACGGCACGAATGTAGTGCTGCCCGGGTCCGAGGTGTCCATATACCTCTGACCAGTAAAAATGCAATGCGGCTTCGCTGAAGCCCGCTCTTTTTATATCATCGACGAATTGCCAACCAAAATCAGTAAATACAAGCGATCCATCATCGGATACCGGGTTGCCATGAAAAACAGGCGGGAGAATATAATTCACATTGCCATCAATAATTTTGGCACGACACACGCTATCTTCCCTGTCCAGATGAAAGGGAACAGTCATCAACAGTTCGCCCCCCGGTTTCAGTACCCGGCACATCTCCCGCAAGGCTTTAATCGGGCTTGTAACATGTTCAAGAACATCGTTGCTGATAATAATATCAAATCTTCCACTTTCAAAGCTTAGTTTTTCCGCATCTTCGTGTCTTATTCCCTTTACAATTTTCCCCGGCGTCAGTTCCGCACCCAAATACTCACTGCCGGTATAGAGTGCCCGCGGCAAGCAATCGTTCAGACATTTATAAACAGGCGTAACCTGTTCCATAAGATACACTGCCGGCATCCTGTCGCGAAAAGATTGAATAGTTCGACACGCTTGAAACACAATCATTCTTTGTCGGTTATTCAAGCCACAACTCGAACAAACCAGACGCTCGCGCCAATTGGGTATCCACACACCTCGATCTTCAACAGCACCGCATTGCTGATCCACCAAATACTCTACTTCACGATCACAAACTCTGCAGTAACCCAGCAGATGGTAGGCTGCTACGCCACTATTCTCCATGGCGATGCGCCGCTCCGTCGCGCAGCAATCCTGAAATTCCTGAGAAATCGACCAGTCATCATATTCAGTTTTGGTTGAGGCAGTTAAAATAACTTCCAGTAAATCTCCGGTCTGATCCATGCATATTACCCCATCGGATCTATTCGGTGACACCTCATTAAGGGGCTTGCGTACTATCTTGCTGCTATCGACTCCGATATCTTTCAGCAACGCTTCAACCGTATTGATACCGGCTTCCAGCGAGTAATTGCGTCGCACAAAATCCAGGCCGCCCCGTGAGCAGGAATTCCACAGTTCCGCATCTTGATACAGGCGCACAACTGTATCGGCGAAATCCGAAGGTTCATCCGCTACTATTACGCCATCGCCTTTCATCAAGTCCATTCCCTCAGCGCCGATCGTAGTTGCAACGCAGGGCAATCCGTAGCTCAGGCTGGTGCCGATTTTCCCCTTAATCCCGGAGCCGTAGCGCATGGGTGCCACACTCATACGGCAATAATCAAATATCTCTCTCAGATCCTCGACGTAACCAACCACTTTTATGTTGTCATCTGCCAGAGCCAGCACTTCGGCGGGTGGGCGACTGCCTACAATGTAAAAAGCGATTTCCGGCAATTGCTGTCGAATCAATGGAAATATCTCGTTTACAAACCAACACACACCATCAATGTTCGGCCGATGTTGAAAACCCCCAACAAACACTATATCGCGACGTTCTTCGCCGGGTGTCTTTGTTCCGGGCGCAGCTATGGCCCATGAAAAAAGATAAATATTGCTTTTTCGCATTTTCCCTGTCAGTTCAGCGTCCAGCAGTTCCTTCTCAGTTGAACTATGGACGATGGTAGCATCCGCAGCCTGAATAATGCGCATTTCTCGTTTTCGTGTCTTTTCCGCCGCTCGACGCAAATCATCAGAATCAACCAGTTCTGCCTCGCGTAGTTCTCTCAGATGGTGCAGATCAGATGTATGAAATACTAATTTCGCATTGGGGCAGTATTTACGAATTGCCGCCAAATTACGTTCCGCCGACAATAGTCGAAAAACGACAACAACATCATATTGTTCCCCGTTTTGAGACAAATACCGATCGATCGACGTGACATGCGGTGCATACAGACACTCTATCCCGATCCGTTGGAGATCTTCTGTATAAGGTTCCATGAAAAGAAAATTGTCTTCCGGGACAAAGGTTACCTTGAAGTCCAATCCCTGCAAGATGCGCATGAGATTCAGTGCCGTGATTGAACCGGCATCCTGGTCAGGGGTTGGTGTGCAATGATCCAGCACCAAGGCGCGGCCACTTACTCTGCGGTCTTTTTCCTGTTCAGGGTTCACTCCCGGAACACCATGTCCCACAATCATTTCTTTCCAACGAGCAAAAAGCTTATTTGCATTCTCCACCTGGTACGCCTTAACGCCCGAAGAAACCTCAGTGCCGGATGTGATTCCTTCGAAGTGGATCACCTCGGACAGGGGTTGATACAGCACCCGATAGCCGGCTTGACGGACACGGAAAGCAAGATCGGAGTCCTCTCCATAGGCAGGCAAATAATGCTCGTCAAAACCGCCCAGACGGTCGAAAAGCTCTTTAAGAATCATCAAAGACGCGCCGGAGCAGTAATCCACGTCGCGAAGGTAGTTGAACTCAGGTCTGCTTGGGTCCTGCAACCGCCCATAATTCCAGCCCGACCCATCCTGCCAGATAATGCCTCCAGCTTCCTGCAGGCGGCCGTCGGGATAGACCAGCTTCGAGCCGACCAGCCCGGCCTGGGGAACGCAGTTAAAAGTATTTACTAATTCATCCAGCCAGCCGCTCCTGACGACTGTATCGTTGTTTAATATGACAACAAGTTTGCCGCGTGCCCTCTTTACGCCGCGATTACAGGATTTGATAAAACCGAGATTCCTTCTGTTGCGAACAATGTGTAACCCCTTTATGTTCTTTAACATATCCAGTGTGTTGTCGGGTGATCGATCATCAACGACAATTACTTCAAAGCTGTAATGAGATCGATGCGATCTGAGTGACCGTAGACATTGATAAGTGTACTCGACCTTTCCGAAAACCGGGATTACGATAGAAACTGTTGGTTTATCGGGGCACAAGAGGTCGAAAGGTTCACCTGGAGAGGTAGGTTCACCATATTTGTATTGTGATTGGGTTGCACCGGGTAGTTGAGTTTTCCATAAACTATATGAAAGGGTATGCGAAAAAATGCCGGGGAAAAATCTGTACAAAAAACTTTTTAGTCGATTCTTCGTTAACGTGGAAACCGGAAGGTGGCTATAAATTGCTCGGAACAAAACGACAATAATTTCTTTGGACTGATTCACAATGTAACGCCACATGCCTGCGATGCGGCGTATCGGGGCGGTCATTTTCCATGAACGGGAACGGTATATGTCGTTAATGGTCGCATTGAGCCGATCAATCTCTTGCCTTGCCGTTTGACGTTCGCTTTCCAGAAAATCATTCAGCCTATGGATTTCTTCAGATGTGCTCTTACGTTCATAATACAGAACTCTTAGGAGCCCTTCAGCCGCGACCGAATTCCCCAGAATTCTGTAGAGAGTGAGGATTTTATCGGTTGTTTCTTCATCGCTACCGAATAACTCGGGAAGAATTTCAGCAGCATGTTTCCCGTAAGCGAGCACGCCCAACCCGTTGGAATGCTGAAACGCAAAAGAGGGATATTCGATCTTCAACTCATCCCATAATTTCCAGACGCCAAAATCGCCCTCATGTACAGCAATATCGTGCAGCAGAATGACTCCGCGATCACTCATCTTGAGTTTCCAGTTGTCAAAGTCATGCCGGACGGCCTCATAGGTATGCAACCCGTCTATATGAAGCAGATCAATGGAACCATCGGGAAACCGGGGAACCGCATCGTCAAACGTAGATTGAATCAGGAGTGAGAAATGCCCATACTGCTGATCATGTTTCTCACGCAATTCCTCAAAAACTTCTTCTCCATAGTAGCCGGAATGTTCATCGCCTGCCCACGTATCAACGGCAAAACACCGTGTCGGCAATTTGAAACGGGAAACAGCTTCGCAGAAAACGAAGTACGAATCCCCTTTGTGTACTCCCAATTCGACCAGATTTCGAGGCATTAATTGCCGGACCAGCATAAATGCAAAGGGTATATGCCCATGCCATGAAATAATCTCACCGGTTGTGCGAGGCGACCAGTCATCAGGCTTAAATATAGATAATTCCAGAAAGCGGTTTGATTTCATCTCATACCCACTGTCATTGCACGGTGCCTCAAGCTTCGTACCGCCCTCATTTTAATGTTCTGCCAGAACCCTTTGTCCGGTTTTCGGCAAACCAACATGGAATCATGCCACCAGTCGCTCCCGTCCTCGTAGCCCTCATCCGACCACTGTGTGGAAACTTCAATCACTTCAAGGTGCGCGAATTTCGCCAGTGAGCGCATACCGTCAGGGTAAAATCGCCAGCAATCCAAAGGATATCTGTGTTCCGGACCACTGGATGGCGCCAGGATGCAACATATGCCGGCCGGTTTTAGCACCCGTGCAATTTCCAGCATTGTTATCCAGAAATACTCGATATGCTCGAACGCCTGGCCGGAAATGACCACGTCTGCTGAGTTGTCTGTAATTTCTCGCCAAACATATGGTGTGTGTAATACTACATCCACATTATCGCCTTGTGCCATGTCAATACCGATATACATCCACTTCGGCTTATGAAACAAAGAACGATATGAACCATTTACATCCTGGCTTCCCAGATCGTAAATGCGCAGAGAGACATCTTCTTTTCCCGAAAGATACCTCCGGCAAAAATCTTCCATCTTCTTAAATGAACTGGCGTGCATATTCAGTTTGATTGTCAGTCTGGCAAGCGATAGATCCAGGCATCAGGCCAATAAGTCAATTCTTCTATGACGTGCTCATTCCCGCACAGTGCGGGCGGACGTTTGATAACAAATTCAGGGTGAGCGGCTACAAACTCACGAGCAGCCGTAGCCGGATTATCATCGATCCATTCAGCCTTCCCCCATGGCGTGTCTGCAAGGTGTTGCATTACACCATCAGCGGCAACTATATATGATCCCGGTGTAACCATGTCTGCATATGCATTAAGCTCCTCCATCACATGAGATTTTGAATGATCGCTGTCAAGGAAAACAAAAACCTTGCTGTCTGATTTGGTATGTTCCCGTACCTTTTCCACCACCGCAGTCGACGTGGAATCTCCTTGTATCAAAGTGATCAGATCTCCAAAAGGACTTTGCTCTATTCTCGCCCGCAAATCCGCCGGTACGACAATATCAACCGAAACGACACGTCCTTTACCAAGCAGACGACATAGGGTTGCAAAAAAAATTGAACTTCCTCCTTGACTAACTCCGGTTTCGACGATTACATCCGGCCTAAGGGCAACAATTATCTCCTGAAGTCGCAGCAGATCATCCGGAAATTGCCAGACAGGAAAGCCAAACCAGGAAAAGGTTTGCCAGTGCAACTGGTTCCATTCCTGTTTAATCCAGATACTGGAAAGCAATCTGAATCCTTCTTGCGAGTAAAGCGGGATATCTACTTCGTTGCCACCATTTCTGGTTTGAATGATGAGTTCATCGGTATCAATTATGATTTTCACAGTATTCCTCAATTGGCTTACTTGTTCGATTCCTCTGAAGTATTCGTTGCTCTTTGGATTTTACGAATGCATTGTTCGGGCGACATACCATCTACATAGCACATGTGTTGGTTTGATATGTCCTGACAGAATGATCCTGAGTTTGATGGAAAATTTGTTGGTTAATGACAACTACCACTATTTTCCTCCATAGCACATGATCCCGTTTTCAGAAAGTATTCATTATGTTTTTCCTTTAACATAAGGCCCATGTACTGTGCAGCCGGAACGCTGAAGTGGTGGCGGTCATAGGTGAACAGTTTTCCCCCAAACATCAATGGACAGTCACTGACAGAATCTCCACGACAGAGTAGCTCCCTCTTGCTTATGAAGATAACTTGAAGTGTTGAAGCAAGTGTTTTGAGCTCATCATCAAAAGCAAAACTATGCCAATCCATATTTGTTTCATAATGGGCATTCATTTCCATATTTCCATCCCGAATAACCATTTCAGGAACATCCTCTTTAAAAAACATATAATTGCCAAGCACAATAATCGGGATATTTGTCTGATTTCTTATGCACATAATGGTGCGCTTCAAGTTTTCCGGTCTATACCAACTGAAAACGGTATTAATAATTATGAGATCCGCATGGGATAGCTGACCTTGATACAATAATCTTTCATTTCGTTTGATACAGCCCTCACGATCTGGATGCTTCGCAGTGAGCAGTTTGTAATCTTCCCGGACTAGGGGAGGACATCCCGCTAATCCATGTACTTCGTAATGGTACTCTGGATAGTGTGCGGCTAACGCATTCAAGGCATCAGGCGCGTGACTATCACCGATTATAATCACAGTAAAACCTTTCTTCGGTGTACCAACTACAATACTTTGGTTTACGGAGCTCATTTCATGAACGAGCTTAAAGCGGGCCTTTTTTTCTGCTTCCGCTTCTTTCGAAAACCTTGTCAATTCATCAGGGAACCTCCATGCCCAGCCGTTTCCGGCACTTATCATCATCGACACAGTAAACAAACATACCATACCGCCTGCTGATAATTTCATAAAATCAGCGAACGATCTGGTATTCTTTTTTTCTGATTGACTGCTTATCCTAAAGGGATTTTCGACAAACCTATACATGGCAACTGCTGTTATTACAGAAACCACAATAATGGATATTCTTCCAACCACTCCCGGATCGCATCCGTGCCACTGTCGAAAGAATACAAAGAGGGGCCAGTGGACAAGATATAAAGAATATGAGATACGTCCCAAACCAACAAACAAGCGGTTAGACAGCAAGGGTTGTGCAATTTTACTTTCACTACCAAACCGAATCAGCAGAACAGCCCCTAGACAGGGAACCAACGCCATTAGCCCAGGGAATCGTGTTGCGTCTGAATAGGTGAAAACAGCATAAAAAAACAGTATGAAACCGGACAAAGCAAGAGTATTGCGAATCCATCCAGCAGCTGTTAGTCGGAATGGGACCAATGCACATACGGCACCCACCGTAAATTCCCCGATACGGAATGGCATTAAATAGAAAGCACCTGATGGATCTTTAACGATCGCAATTTCTGCCACAATAAAAGACAGAACCCCAACTGCCGTCAGTACAACAACACTATTTCTGGTGTTTCTTAACAATCGGACGAGAAGAGCGATCAGGACCGGCCAGATGAGATAATACTGAAATTCTACTGCAAGTGCCCATGTATGCAATAAAGGTTTTTGAATCGCTGATGCTTCAAAATATCCGGACTGGCTCCAAAAATAAAAGTTGGACACTGAAAAAATCGATGCAATTGCACTTTCGCTTGTATGTTTCAGGTCAGCGGGGGAAGAAAAAATAATGCCAGCTGTTAAAGTGAGCGCAATGGTGAAGAAAAGAGCCGGGACAATGCGGCTGATCCTCCTGCCATAAAACGTCTGAAACGAAAAAACCTCCTTCTGTATCTCTGGAAAGACATTACGCGTTATCAGGTAGCCGCTGATAACAAAAAAAACATCCACGCCGACAAAGCCTCCGGCAAAGCACGGCAATAACTTAAAGTGAAATGCCAAAACTGCCATAACAGCGAAGGCTCGTAAACCTTCGATGTGCGGTAAAAACAAAGAGTCTGCTTTTATGTTTGACTGAGAGCTACGCAAAACTTTCGCCTTTTTTAACTGGTGCTTAGAGACCTTTGCACAACTCCCCCATTATCCCTTTCCCTCACGTTCACATAGGCCCTGAAAAACTGTGTTATTCAAAGCTATCATATTAATATTACTTGACATTCAAACGTTTTTCTGCCATAGTTCGTCCATAAAAATCACCCTCGGGAGGATTTCATGGGCTTCAAAAACATGAAAGTCAATTTCACCTTCGCCGACATGGCACTGTCAACCTCAATGGAGAAGAACCGGGCCATCAAACGCATGGAAGAGATCAACGCCATCGCCGACGGCATCATGAGAAGGGCCACAGGAAGAACTAGCCTCACGGCCTTCGAAGTAGCGAGGCATAAGGCCATCGCGAAGATCAGATATATCGTCGAACAGTACTTCGGGCTCACCCATCTCCATAACAACGCTTCCAGGGCACGGTTTACCACCATCGCCAAAAATGCCACCGACGCCCTCTTCAGGCAATTCGCCTTCAACCTTCAAAGGGGAACCAGGGTCCTGGCAACATGAAACAAGGGAGTAGTGCGTCCGCAGAGGGAAAAACAGAGAAACGGAGACTCCCAATGAGTCATTCGGGATGTCAAAGGGTCGTGTCATAGCGGTAAAAACGCTTTCGGTCCGGAACTCCGACCGGAAGTAACCTCCGGAATCCTGAAAAAATGGCCCCGAAAGGGGAAAGCAGGGAATAGGCGATTATTCAAACGTCTCAATACGTTCGCTGTTGTAGCTCAATCGTTCCAATTGCAAATATTCTTTACCACATCCTTTTGGAGACAATCGCGGTATTCTGCAAAACTAAAATATGATATAAGATGGTTATTGTTAATGTTCGGAATTGAATTTTGATGAGGACATACTGAACAAGCCGTATTCAAAAAATTAACGTCTGACGAATCAAAATATTTTCGAGAGATTACGTAATGCATGCTGTTAAAGACGTTAATGTCTGATAAAATATTCCCGAATAACGCGGACGGATCTTTCAAGGGTTCAAAACAACAAGGAAATATGCGGCCAGTGGCGTCCATGGCCATGTCTTTATACAACCACTGACAAGTTTTCATATTTGGCCTTGATCCTTCAAGATAGTCGTCGTCCACACGTGAGACCCATGATTTCTCCCAATGATCCTCAATGATCGGATGAAGGTCTATTACAGCGTTTTCAAGAGACTGGCGGCCAGCGCCAATTTGTAAATTGAATACATTATAACGAGGTAGTAGGTTTAATGGTTTAGTAATTGTTGGATCGTACATTGAAACATCATATGGTTCGGCAAAATCGATCCGGTCCACACCTCTCTCTTGGGCCAACTTTTTCGCTTGATTTATTTCAGATATCGTATGATCAAAAAGAAGGTACTGCCATACAATAAAAGGCGTTTTTGATTTCAAATCTTTGCGGGCTTTAACAAGACGGGTAATGTTGTCGAGGACAAGATCGAAGTTGCCATTGACACGGTACTTACCATAAGTTTCGGCAGTAGCCCCATCGATAGATAAAATCAAATAGTCAAGCCCTGAGGCAACCAGCGCCTCTGCATCAAAAGAAAGCGAAAGATTTGTAGAAATAGATGTACGCATCAAAAAACGGCGCGATTCCTGAATGAATTGTGGTGTTTTTTTGTTTAACAAAGGCTCCCCCCAGTTAAAATATTGGGTGTTGATTGCATAAGGCCCGAATTCATAGAGGAGTCGGTCAAGAGTGTCCTTATTCAGGTTACCAGGAACCCAGTCAATTTTGCTTTTATCTTGAGCTGTTTTTCGATGAATGCATCCAGGGCACGCCAATTGGCAGGAATTACATGGATCGACAATAAGACCAAACGGACGTGAAATCAGTCGGCTATGTCGTCGCAGGTATTGGTATTTACCCACTGCAACGTTGGATATCTTGAGCAATAAAACTTTGGCAAATCTTTCCGAGCCATAGACTTGCTTTAGATAACTCAACGATTCTCTATTGAAGTTGTCGACTTTTTTAAGAAATATATCAAATTCAATTTCAGACTCGCTGAGCGCGGACAGTTCATTTAACAAATTCGATATCGGCAGAAAGTTAGTATTCATTGCCACTTTTTCCATCACCAACTGTAGGGTGAGTCCTTAATTTTTACACTTTATCTTGCGACTAAAAGTTTTCATCATACCAACTATTTGTTTCCCTACTGATTTATATCGAAGGCATTCAAAATGTTGCTGCAGTTCCTGTAATTCATTTTTATCCGGGTCTCCCGGAAGTTGATTGAGAATGGACTGATAATAATCATTTGCCCGCTTGCTCTCTCTGCTCTTCGGTTTAAACGAAGAAGATGTCTCATCTATCTTTGAACTGTTAATTTTCTCCTTTAACGGCAAAAGACAATCCGGATTAAATTCCTCTCCCAAAAAGTCAAAACAACTGCTCAATGTTGATTCAGGCGAATTAATAAATTCAGTATAACCAATACGCAATACCTTGTTCTTACCGAGCGCTTTCTCACCTTTAATTGCATACTCAACATGCTTAATCCAATGATCATAAGCTTTTGCTTCATCATGGTTCGCACCGGCGCTTCCCGCCTGAGAAAATTTCATTAAAGAACGCGCAACCTCGTTCGGGTCTCGAAGCAAATGGATAAATCGCGCTCCGGGAAACAGCAGGGACAAACTATACATGTAATAAACATTCTCCGGTGTCCCATCCACCCAGCGTCGCTTTGGATCAGATACACTACGAACAACTTGAATATTCTTATTACTAATCGGAGATGTAAATACTTCTCCGGCATTCATTCTTTCATTAATCTCTTTCTCTGTTAACCCCAACTTTTGCAGGGAACTCTTTTGTATAAACCGTAGACGCGGCTCTCGCGTATCTACAATAAACTGGTCAAGCGCCCGGCCAAAAGCGCCATAAAAATCCGCCTCATCCCAGTCAAGCGCGCCCAAATGTGAAAAGCGACCGTGTACGGTGCCGACTTCGTAAAGTTTCCGCATGTCAATCGTCAAACGGGCTATCCAGTGTGTTTCTGGAAGCGGCAAAATATTGGGGTGCTGCCCAAGACACCAGGTAAGAACACTTGTCCCGGAACGTCCTGAACCGACTATAAATACCGGCTCGCATTGAGACTGTCGATTAACTTTCACTGAACTCATATTCACCTCTCTGAAACAACTTGCTCCTTTCTACTATTCGCTTCACGAGTAAAGATACCATTTCTTCAGAAGAAGTTTTCTCGTTGGATTATGCTTTGTTGATATCGGCGGCATAATTTTCGAAATGTTGTTGCAGTCCCTGCAATTCAACTTGATCAGGGTCTCCCGGTGATTGATTAAGAATGGACTGATAATAATCATTTGCCCGTTTGCTCTCTCTACTTTTCGGTTTAAATGAAGCAAGAGGCTCATCTATCTTTGAACTGTTGATTTTCTCCTTTAACGGCAAAAGACAATCCGGATTAAATTCCTCTCCCAAAAAACCAAAACAACTGCGCAACGTAGATTCAGATGAATTAATAAAATCTATGTAATCAATTCGTAACACCTTATCCCACCCCAGCGCTTTCTCACCTTTAATTGCATACTCAACATGCTTAAGCCAATGCTCATAAGCTTTTGCTTCATCATGGTTCTCGCCGGCGCTTCCCGCCTGAGAAAATTTCATTAAAGAACGTGCAACCTCGTTCGGATCCCGAAGTAAATGGATAAACCGCGCTCCGGGAAACAGCAGAGACAAGCTATACATGTAAAACACATTCTCTGGTGTCCCATCCACCCAGCGACGCTTTGGATCAGATACACTACGAACAACTTGGTAATTCTTGGGTGTGACAAGGTCAGGATCCGGACTCAGCTTTCCTTCCTTTTCAAGGTTCTCGATATCAGATTCACTTAATCCTTTTTTTTTGGCTGATAATTTACGAATAAATCTCAAACGAGCATCGATTGTATCAATTACGAATTGGTCGACTGAACGTCCAAATGAGGCATAAAAATCCGCCTCATCCCAGTCAAGCGCGCCCAAATGTGAAAAGCGACCGTGTACGGCGCCGACTTCGTAAAGTTTCCGCATGTTAATCGTCAAACGGGCTATCCAGTGTGTTTCCGGAAGTGGCAAAATATTGGGGTGCTGCCCAAGACACCAAGTGAGAAGACTTGTTCCCGAACGACCAGAACCGACAATAAATACCGGCTCGCATTGAGACTGTCGATTAACTTTCACTGAACTCATATTCACCTCTCTGAAATTTGACGCTCGATGGGGGACTTGTTACGAGGACGTCAGATTTGCCTTCTGGACAAAGTCACGTGCCCGGTTGATTTGAGCAGGCGAAAGTTCAACGCGATGGAAAACAAAATCATCAATGCCCTCTTTTTTCAACCCTTTTGCCACACCAACTTCAACCTGCGCATCTCCACATCCAAAACTGATCAAATTCCGATTGCCCGTTTTTATGATTCGTTCTGCAAATGGCTTCCAATAAAACTCCAGATGGTTGTTCACAGCAAATATTTCCGTAAAACCTAGTTTGAAATATTTTTCCTGCCAGTATCGAAAAATATCAGAAAGCTGTGCATGCATGTTTTCAGTATGTTCGTATTGCCGCATATTGTTTTGTTCTGTTAAACACAAATCCTCTCCCGCTATTTTCTTGTCTGAACTATACTTTTACGATAAGCTTCCAATACTTTGGGAACCTTGCCCTGTGCCTGGGTTTTGCCATTTTCTATCCAGATCAACCTGTCACAAATTTCCTGTATTAGAGGGATCACATGTGAAACCAGAACTACCGTTTTGTCAGACTTTATCCGTCTCTTCATTGCCGCCGTAGATTTTTCTTTGAAAGCCTCATCACCAACCCCAAGAACTTCATCCAACAAAATAACATCCGGGTCTAGATGATAGGCAACGGAGAAGCCCAGTCGGGCACGCATACCGGTGGAATAGGTGTTAACTGGTTCTTCGAAAAAGCCGTTGAGCTCAGAGAAGGCAACGATATCATCTAAACGAGATGCTATTTCTTGTTTCTTAGCACCCAACAACATGCCGCTCAAGATGGCATTTTCTCGACCGCTCAGATGCGGCACGAAGCCGGCTCCAATTGAGATCATTGTTATTTTTAAGTTTGGCTGGTGTACGATTATCTTTCCTTTATTGGGTGCAATGATACCGCCCAATACTCGAAGAAGCGTACTTTTACCACACCCGTTTCTTCCTATCACACCCAGAGTTTCACCTGCATACAAGTCAAACGATACATCTTGGAGCGCCCAGAAGTGAGAATGTCGTAAAAAGCGAAGACGACGGCTGTAGCACAAGCCAACATTTTCAAGAGTAATGATTCTATTGCCTTTTTGATTGGGGTACAGTGGCTTACTTTTGTGTGCCTCAAGGGACATTATACGACTCTCAATAAATATTTAATGAATGATTTTGGGATAAATCCGGTCAAATCTGTAATACAATAACATTGCAAAAGCCATCGTTACCGCAGAGAATAATATAATCAATACAAGATGTAGCAAATCAGGAAGAACGCTGTTGTGAAGCACTTGGCGGTACATATTGATCATAACTGCCATCGGATTCAACCAGAGATAACCCTGAATAGATTCAGGCAATCTTGAAATGTCAAAAAAAATCCCGGAAAGGAAAAAGAGCATCAGCAGGAAATTATCCAATATGAAGCGAAGATCCGGGAAAAAGGGCATAATTGCCGCGAAAAAACCGGACACTGCTACAATTAAAAAGAGTTGCGTCACTATCAAAATCGGCAGAAACGTCCAGGACCACGTTATCTTCGTTTCCGTGAATTGCAGAAAAACAAGATAGAGTGCGAGGACCACAAAAAATTTAAAGGTATTGACTGCAACGGTGGTCAGGGGAAAAAGAATTTTCGGGACGTACACCTGGTTCATCAGTCCAACATTTGCCATGAGACTGCTCGCACCGGCAGAAACGGTTGACTGGAACCATTTCCATACAATCAGGCCGGTCAGCAGAAAAATAACAAAATTCTCATCACCCCGCTTAAATAGGTGTAAGAAAACAAAGTAAAAAATAGTCATGTACATAACTGGTTCTAAAATCCACCACAGCACCCCCAGATAACCCCGTGAAGCTTCCACGCGCAATCCGGCTTTTGCTTTCTGCATTACCAGATCAATGAAATGTCGCCGCTCCTTATAGCCTGTGCGAATCGTGTCTTTGATGCTCATGCGAAGAGGCTCCACGGTATCGGACGTTGTGTTTCTCGGATAAGTGATTGATGGTTCCTGTAGTCAGTTATATTTTTTTCAATGCTACTGCTGCTACGAGCCCAAGATTTTCTGCCATCATCTGCCGATACACGCCGGATCGTTTCATGCCGATCAGGCGGGGCAGCAACCAGCGCTTTCGAGCGGCGGCGAATTTTTCCAGAATCTTCCGGTTCTCCGGCGTGAGACGGAAAATCAGATTCTGCAATGCTTTAATATTCCGGTCGTTCCAGTTCTTGTAGCGACCCCGCAACATCATGCGAAGACGTGATGCACGGTCTGCCCAGCCGTTGCTTATACCGATCTCGTTTCTGTCATGCTGGCGGTAGCGGACCGTCGGGTGCGGGTCGTAGTGAATACGGCCGCCGCAGCCGCTGACGACAAGGTACAGCCACCAGTCGTGTATGACGATGTCCGCGCGGGATGTCGTTTCAAGGAGAAGTTCCCGGGCGGCGTTGTTGAAAACCATGGTGTTGCCGCCGGCGATGTTCTGCACCAGCGCGTTGGCAAAGGACGGCTGTTTGGTAAATAATGGCGAAAAGCCGATCGCTCTGCCATCGGCGTCAACGATGCGGGTGCGGGAACAGTAGAGTGCCGGGGTGTCCGGTGACGTTTCGCCGAGTCGCTCAACTGCTGTTTTAAGCTTGTGGGTTTCCCATAGATCGTCCTGGTCCGCCCAGGCATAATTGCCGGTGGTGCCCGCCTGCTGCGTCACGAAAAGGAAATTGGCCACATATCCCAGTGCCGGTCCTGCAAATATCTCAAGGCGGTCATCGCCCCATCGCCGGCGGTATTTTTCAAGAATGTTTCGTGTGTTGTCCCGGGAACCGTCGTCCGACGCAAGAACCCGCCAGTGCTTATAATCTTGGGCCTCGATGGAATCGAGCTGAGCCGGGAGGTAGCGTTCTCCGTTACAGGTGCAAAGCAGGATTGTTACGGCGCCGGAGGGTTCCATGTCACCCACAAAGGGGGCTGGGCCTGGTGATGCGAGATGTTACTTTACCCTTCAAAAATCTGGGACCTTTAAAACTATCGATTGTGTCATTTCGACCTCTCCCCCGTCATTTCGAACGCATGTGAGAAGTCTGAAAGATCCCTCGCTTTGCTCGGGACATGGATTTCTCGTCGCGATGCTCCTCGAAATGACACAATGAAAGGTCTCGATCTCTTGGTTTCCTTCCGGGAAGAAGTATTCTCACGTGTAGTGTTTTTCGATCCAGTCTCGGTAACTGCCGGTGGTAACGTTACGTACCCACTCTCCGTTGTCAAGGTACCACTGCACGGTCTTGCGGATACCCGTCTCGAAGGTTTCTTCGGGTCTCCAGCCCAGTTCTCGCTCTATTTTCGTCGCGTCGATGGCATAGCGACGATCATGGCCGGGTCGATCTTTCACAAAGGTGATCTGTTCCCGGTAACTTTTACCGTCTTCGCGGGGACGCTTCTCGTCGAGCATGTCACAAAGGGTATGGACCACGTCAAGGTTGGCCTTTTCGTTCCAGCCGCCGATGTTGTAGGTTTCGCCGACAATTCCGGATTCGATGACCCGGTTGATGGCGCGGCAGTGATCAATGACATAGAGCCAATCGCGAACCTGCCGGCCGTCACCGTAAATGGGAAGGGGCTTGCCGGCAAGGGCGTTGTGGAGGATCAGGGGGATCAGTTTTTCCGGGAACTGGTAGGGGCCATAGTTGTTGGAGCAGTTTGTGGTAAGCACCGGAAGTCCATAGGTGTGGTGGTAGGCACGGACGAGATGGTCGGCGGCGGCCTTGCTGGCGGAGTAGGGGCTGTTCGGAGCGTAGCGGTTGTTTTCACTGAAGGCGGGGGCTTCGCTATCCAGCGTTCCATACACTTCGTCGGTGGAAACATGCAAAAAGCGGAAGGCTTCTTTCTGTTTGCCTTCAAGACCGTTCCGGTAGTCCCGGACAGATTCAAGGAGCCGGAAGGTTCCCACGATGTTGGTCCGGATGAAATCGTCAGGACCGTGAATACTTCGGTCGACATGGGATTCAGCGGCAAAATTGATGACGGCGGCGGGCTGATGCTCGGAGAGGAGACGAGATACCAGCGCTGTATCACCGATATCGCCCTTGACAAAGATATGGGCGGGGTTGTCGCGAATGCCGGCAAGGTTTTCCGGATTTCCGGCGTAGGTCAGTATGTCAAGGTTGACTACAGGTTCAGTGGAATGTGCGAGCCGTTCGAGAACGAAGTTGCTTCCGATAAACCCGGCTCCTCCCGTAACAAGTATTGTCATAACATCTCCTTTGGGGGTGTTTGTGTTATCCCCGTATCATGCCGGCGGCGACGGTATTGTTGGTGGCCTCGTCGATGAGGATGAAACTGCCCGTTGTCCTGTTCTGCTTGTAAGGATCGAAGAGCAGGGGTCTGGTGGTTCTGAGCTGAACGCGGCAGATGTCGTTCATGACGATATGTTTTTCGTTTTCCATGCGGCTCAGTTCGTTGATGTCCATTTTGTAGATCACGTCCTTTATCATGGCCCGCACTTCCGCTGAGGTGTGTTTCAGGGCGTACTTGCCCCCCACTTGAAGTGGTTTTTCGCTGAACCAGCAGATCATGGCATCGATGTCCTGGCTTGTTGCGGGCTGGTTGTTGGGCTTGGCGATCATGTCGCCGCGGCTGATGTCAATGTTGTTTTCCAGTTCCAGTGACACAGACATGGGAGGATGGGCCTCCTCGACGGGCTGATCGTACTCATGAATTGACTTTACGATGCTTTCAAAGCCCGAGGGCAGGACCACGATCCGCTCGCCCGTTCTGAAAACGCCGCTTACCACCCTGCCGCTGTAGCCGCGGTAGTCACGATACCCTTCTACGTCCTGGGGGCGAATCACATACTGTATAGGGAAGCGGGCATCGATGACATTGTAGTCGCTGGCGATGTGGATGTTTTCGAAGAGGTACATGAGCGTGGGACCGTTGTACCAGGTCATCTGTTCCGATCGGTTGACGATGTTGTCACCTTTCAGGGCGCTGATGGGAACAAACTGAATGTCGTTGATATCCATTTTCGAGGCAAACCGTTTATAGCTGTCAACGATTTCTTCATAACGCCCCTCGGAGTAATCCACCAGGTCCATCTTGTTGACGCAGATGACCAGGTGGGGGATGCCGAGAAGTGAGGCGATGTAGGAATGCCGTTTGGTCTGCTCGATGACGCCGTTGCGCGCGTCCACCAGGATCAGGGCCAGGTTGACCGTTGACGCCCCCGTGACCATGTTCCGGGTGTACTGGGTGTGACCGGGCGTATCGGCAATGATGAACTTGCGCTTCGGCGTGGCGAAATAGCGATAGGCCACGTCGATTGTAATGCCCTGTTCCCGTTCCGCCTTGAGTCCGTCGGTGAGAAGAGCCAGATCGACGTTTTTGAGACCTTTTTTGCGGCTCGTTCGTGTGACCGCTTCGAGCTGGTCCTCAAAAATACCCTTGCTGTCGTAGAGCAGCCGTCCGATGAGGGTGCTCTTTCCGTCGTCAACACTGCCTGCGGTAGAGAAGCGAAGCAGTTCCATGTCAAGGTACGATTTTTTCTTCATATCCTGCTTTCTGTCAAAAACTGGAGACCTTTCATTTTATCATTTCGAGAAGCATGGCGACGAGAAATCCATGTCCCGAGCACAGCGAGGGGTCTTCTAGACTTCTCACATGCGTTCGAAGTGACCTTTAAAAATGTCATTTCGAGGAGCGAAGCGACGAGAAATCTTTCCTTGATATCGAAATGACACACAATCGATAGTTTTTCAATAACGGTCTCAACTGGATTTATTCTTCGAATACTGCATCTCGTTTTCGTGGGAATGACGTGAAGGAGGTTTTAAAAATAACCGTTGATCTTTCTGTCCTCCATGGCGGTATCAGAGCGTTTGTCGTCGAAACGGCCGCCCCGCTCGGTGATTCTCGAAGCGGCCACTTCCTGTATGATGTCTTCCACGGTGGACGCCTGGGAGGTGACAACGCCGGTACAGGTCATGTCGCCCACGGTGCGGCACCGGACGACCAATTCTTCGACCCGGTCGGCGTCGTCGACCTGGACATAGGGGGACAGGGCGAGCATGACGCCGTCACGGTGAACAACTTTTCGGGTGTGGGAAAAATAGATGTCCGGGATAGGAATATTCTCCAAGGCAATGTACTGCCAGACATCCATTTCGGTCCAGTTGCTCAAGGGGAAAACGCGGAAATGTTCGCCCATATGCTTTCGGCCGTTAAAAATGTTCCAGAGCTCGGGGCGCTGATTCTTGGGGTCCCACTGGCCGAAATCGTCGCGATGGGAGAAGAAACGTTCCTTGGCTCGGGCCTTTTCTTCATCACGGCGGGCACCGCCGATTGCCGTGTCGAATTTGTGTTCTTCGATGGCGTCAAGCAACGTGGTGGTCTGGAGAACGTTGCGGGACGTGTATTTCCCTGTTTCTTCCACAACACGCCCCCTGTCGATAGACTCCTGGACCGAGGCTACAATCAACTGCGCGTCGAGCATCGCGATAAAGGTATCACGGTATTTGATGGT
The DNA here is from genome assembly GCA_041655115.1 of Spirochaetota bacterium. Lineage (GTDB taxonomy): Bacteria > Spirochaetota > UBA4802 > UBA4802 > UBA5550 > JBBAGC01. Next base: position 51,264 of record JBBAGC010000001.1, read on the forward strand.
TTCGGGAAAATTGTGGCCCGTGTCCACGTGCATGAACGGATAGGGAATGCGCGCGGGGAAGAAGGCTTTTCTCGACAGCCGGCCGAGAACGATCGAATCCTTGCCGCCGGAAAAGAGCAGGACAGGGTTTTCAAACTGTGCCGCCACCTCCCGTAAAATAAAAACTGCTTCCGATTCCAGTTCCCGCAGGTGTGTGATGTAATATTGCTGTGGCATACTGTAGCAGACACTCCTTTTAGCGTTTTATGTTCTATGGTAACTCGTGCTCAAAATACCCTCTTTTTCCAGATAGCCTACTATGATGCTGACGTTTTTGCTGATCGTGACGGCATTGTCGTTGACGAGGGTCAGTTCGGGGTTTACTGGTGGTTCGTACGGGGAATCGATGCCGGTGAAGTCCGGAATTTCTCCGTTCCGCGCCTTTTGGTAAAGGCCCTTGGGATCACGCCGTTCGCAGGTGGCGAGATCGGCATCGACGAAGATTTCGATAAAGTCGCCCTGCGGCATAAGATTCCGCACGAAATCCCGATCCTTGATAAAGGGTGAAATGAACGCCGTCAGAACGATTATCCCGGCGTCCACGAACAGCTTTGCCACTTCGCCGATCCGTCGGATGTTTTCCCTCCGGGCTTCGTCGGTGAAGCCAAGGTCGGCGTTGAGACCATGGCGTATGTTGTCGCCGTCAAGAATGTAGGTGTGGATGATCCGGGCGTTAAGCACCGCTTCAAGCGCGTCGGCGAGCGTGGACTTGCCGCTACCCGAAAGACCGGTGAACCAGAGACAGGCGCCACGGTGGTTCTTGATTTGTTCGCGATCTTTTCGGGTAATCGTACCCGGATGCCAGGTTACATAATTTTTCATCGGAATGTGGTGAGACCTTTAAAAACTATCGATTGTGCCATTTCGATATCAAGGAAAGATTTCTCGTCGCTTCGCTCCTCGAAATGACGGACCTTAAGACGCTCCTCGAAATGACGGATCTTGGGGAGTAGTGCGTCCACAGAGGGAAAAACAGAGAAACGGGGACCTCCAATGGGTCATTCGGGCTGCAATAGGGGTCAGTCATAGAAGTAACAACGCTTTCGGACCGGACCTTTGGAGGGAAAGCAGAAATTGTTCAAAGTTCTCGAGTTTTTCAGGATCGACTATCGTATGGGATACCTTGTGAAATCTGCTCACTGCTTCCTCCTCATCGCCAGGATGTTGCGGTGACAACTCGGCATGAGGATAGCAGTGGGCGGCCTTAGAGGCCATACCCATACGGGACCGGCTTAGCCAATCCTTTATTACCCCACCCATAGGGTGGGGGTTTCTACTTCGATCTAAATCCAATCATTTGCTTAAACGGTAGCTATTGGAATAGTGAGTTTGCAGCACCGTTGAGAATGTCTTGTGCTATGGTTTTCAGATCTGCGATAAAATCAGTTTCTTGAATTGGCATATTCCATTTAACGGCTTTCATTTCTTGAACAGGAAAGGAGCTGATGATTTCAAACAGTACTATAGGATCA
>JBBAGC010000002.1:0-30542 GCA_041655115.1 Spirochaetota bacterium
GGCAGGGTTTTAACAGGAACAGTTACTCAAAGGGGTGATAATTATATAATAACTACAGACAAAGGGGAAGAAAAAATTTCAGGGAATGATATTCAGGGTAATGAAATTATAAAGTAATATTTTTTTAAAAAAAGGTAAATAAATATGGCAGGGAAAAAAATGTTAAAATCAATGTTATCATTATTAATTTGTGGATTGCTGTTTGCTGTTATCCCATCAGGTGCTTATTCAGAAGCTGTTTTTTTAAAAGACGGCACAATTGTCGAAGGGGTAATTTCATCTGAAGATGATGCAAAAATTATTTTAAAGCCTTCTGCTGGTGAAGAAATAACAGTTCCAAGAAATAATGTTTTGCGGATTCTTGTTCATAAAAGATACAGGGATCGAATTTACCTTACACGAACAGATGGTTTTACCTATGAGGGATTTATCGTTAATGAGGATAACAATAAAATAACCTTAAGAACTTCTCTCCAATCAGCAGCGGAGATAAATGTTGCCAGGGAAGATATTATAACCATATCGCGCAAAAAACCCTCTGAGAATATAATTCCAGCTGTAAATTATTCTTCTGTTTTTTTAAAAGATGGCGAAATAATAGACTGCCGTATTATCAGAGAGGGAATCAGGTTTATTGAGGTAAGCCCTCTTGAAGGTGAAAGGCGGATTATACAAAGAGTGGATATAATGCGCATACAGTATAACAACAGTTATAAGAACAAAAAAGTATTTTCAAAAAGAGATGGAACAAGAGTTGAAGGCTATATCATGGAAGAGAATGACAGGGAATATATATTCCGAAAAGATCTCTTTTCTCCTGAAGAGGAGCGTGTGTATAAAAATGATTTAAGCAGCATTTCCGGAATATAAAAAATTTTAAGTTTATTTTGACTTCCATTTGAGAGAGATTCAAGGGTTGAATAAAATAAGGATTCAAAAATACTGTTCCCAAAGGGGACTTGCTTCAAGGCGTGAAACCGAAGAGTATTTAAAAAACGGATGGATAAAAATAAATGGACTTGTTGTTACTGAACCTGGAACAAAGGTTGATCCTGAAAAGGATATTGTAGAGTTTTCAGATGAAGTAAAGAACCTGAAAAAAGATTTTAAATATCTTATATTAAACAAACCGCGTGGCTTTGTGACCAATCTCCCTAATGAAGATGAAAAAGAGGCTGCAATTCTTCTTTCCCCTGTTGACAGGAAAAGCGTTTATGCTGTTGGCAGGCTGGACAAGGAGTCTGAGGGGCTTTTGTTTTTAACCAATGATGGAGTTGTGGCAAACAGGCTTAAGTCTCCTGAATTTGATATTGAAAAAGAGTATGAGGTTATTACTGATAGGGGAATTTCTCCGGAAGTTATCAAGGAATATTTAAAAGGTTTTTATCTTGATGGTGTAAGGCTAAAACCTGTAAGGGTAAGGCAGCATACAGAGAGAAAATATACCTTTCTCCTTAAAGAGGGCAGGAACAGACAGATAAGAAAGATGTTAGAGAAGTCAGGATACAAGGTTTACAGCCTTAGAAGGGTTCGCATAGGTATGATGGAGCTCAAGGATTTGAAGGTGGGCACATACAGGACGCTTTCCGGAAAGGAAATTAAAGAGTTAAAAAAATTTTTAAATATTAAATTTGAAAATTGATAATTTTATATTTATAAGAACAAACATATAAAAAAATAAATTTTATCTTTGGTATTTGTGCTGGAATTTGAGGAAACTATGATTGTGTACTCAACTTCTGCTTTTGTCATATTTTATGACTGGCGGAGATTTTTATGAAAAGAAAAAAAAGAAAGCTTTTTTATGGGCTGATGGATAAATATAGAGGCGAAGGCGTTGTTCCTGAATGTGCCCACTTTGGTGAGTGCGGTGGATGTATGTTTCAGGATATTTCTTATGAAAATCAGCTTCTCCTGAAAAAAGAATATGTAAACGGACTATTTCAGGATATTGCATCAGTTGATGAAGTATTTCCATCATACCCCTTTAATTATAGAACAAGAATGGATCTGGTTACAGCCTTTGGTAAAAAGGGGTTTCGCAGATCCGGCTCTTACAGGCACGTTGTTGATGTGGAGTCCTGTCCTTTAATGCAGACACAGTCTAATGAGAAGTTTATGGAGCTTCGCAATCTTCTTGAAGGGGTTGAGGATTATGATTATTTAAAACATAGCGGATATTTAAGATATATAATTATAAGGGAGGCAAGGTTTACTGGAGAAGTTATGGTAAACTTTGTCACATCTGTTCCTGAAAACAGGCTTTCAATCAAGCTTTATGATTTTATCGAAAGTGTTGATTCATCATCCATGCTTTTAAGCGATGGTCTTGCAGACTTGAGCTATGGAGCCCAATTTCAAACTATAAAAAAAGGATTTATAAATGAGACTTTTGACAGCATTGTATATAAGATAACTCCCAATACTTTTTTTCAGTCCAATTCAGAAGTTGCATTGAAAATGTACAGGCGTATCCTTTCTGAAACAGGCGGGAATACCCTTGATCTGTACTGTGGAATAGGGAGCATTTCTCTTTATGTTGCATCAGCAGCATCAAATGTAACAGGCGTGGAAATGGTAGAGGAATCTGTTAATGCTGCTATTGAAAATCGGGATATAAACGAAATCGAAAATGTCAATTTTGTTTGCGCAGATGCTGCTTCCTATGTTAAGGAGAATAGCACTTCCTTTGACACCCTTATTATTGATCCACCAAGAAGCGGCATGGATCCTAAGATGATTCAGCATATTAAAGAAATGAAGCTGGATAAAATTATTTATATGTCGTGCAATCCTGCAACATGCAGGGATAATTTAAGGGAGCTTGAAGATTACAGGATTGAATCTTTTGAAGCCTATGATATGTTTCCCCAGACTCCCCATGTGGAAACCCTCGCTGTTTTAAGAAAAAAATAATTTATGTATACCTCCATAAAAGACAAAGCCCTTGCCAGAAGGATCAAAAATCATGTTATAGGAAGAGATCATATTTTCTTTGCTGTGGTTCAACCTGGGTTTGAAAGCACTGCAGGGAGGGAGCTTTCAGGGATTGGTTTACATGTTACTGATGATATAATTGAGGGTGGTGTTGAATTTACAGGCAGGGTTGACGACTGTTACAAAGCGTGTATTATGTCCCGCAGTGCTTCAAGAATTTTTATGAGGCTTGGAAGTTTCAGGTCAGGCAGATTTGATATTCTGGAAAAGGATATTGCTGCTTTTCCATGGGAGCTTTACATTCCTTTTGGGACGCAGATTATGTTTCGTTCTTCAAGCCGAAAGTCGATGATTTATCACACAGGAAAACTTGAGGAGATTTTTTTTCGAGCAATTAAAAGCAGGCTTAAAGATTTTCGTAAGGAAGATGTTCCTGTGGATGCATCTGCCCCTCCTTCCTGTTTAATTCATTTGAGAAATGACACTGATAGGTGTTATGCGAGCATTGATGCTTCAGGGGAATTTCTTTTTAAAAGGGGGCACCGGACTTTTGTTAACAGGGCGCCTTTGCGCGAAAGCACTGCAGCTCTTATTCTTTTTGAAGCAGATGTTGAAAGCTATAGCAGAATTATTGATCCCATGTGTGGAGCAGGCACATTCAGCATTGAGGCTGCTGGGATTTTTACAGGCACAGCAGCTGCTCCGGATAGGGTTTTTCCTTTTTTTTCATGGCCATGTTTTAAAAAGAGAAATTTTTTACATATAAAAAATAATTTTATTTTGCAGGAAATATCTTTTGAAAAAACTGGTAAGGAAATCATAACATCAGATATTGATGAAAAATCCCTTGCTGCTGCAAGGCTGAACTGTGAAAATTTTTTCCCCGGAATGTTAAAGCCTGTATATAAAAATTTTTTTGACATAAAAGTTCCCGGAGAAAGCCCGGGAAAAACCCTTTTATTGTTAAACCCTCCTTATGGGAAAAGATTAGGCGATTTCCGGATTATTGATTTTTATAAAAAAATTGGCAATAAAATCAGAGAGGATTTTAAAGGATGTGGCTTTGCTATAATTGCTCCAGGAGTGGAATTTGAAAAAGCATTAGCACTTGACTTTCACAGAAAAATTCCATTTATGAATGGTGGTATTAAAAGCGCTGTTCTTTTCAGAGATGCCTGAACTTCCCTCTATTAACATAATATATTTTGTGAAATTTAAAATTTTCATTCATCTCAAATAATTAGAAACTTGACCTTTCATTTCAGCCTGTTTTATAATGGATTGGATTATATTATTTTATGGAGAAGGGAATGAAAAAAGTTGGCTCTATGGGTATGAAAGTTTTTAAGATTATACATCTTGTGCTGGTTTGCATGTGGGTAGGTGGTGGCATAGCCCTTGTTGCTATGGTGAATGCAATGATTTCGCAAAAAGGTGGCCCCTATTATGGCTATCTTTATGCAATGAAAATAGTTGATGATTTTATTATTATTCCAGGTGCAATGGGCACACTTTTAATAGGGCTCTTGTATGGAATTTTTACCGGCTGGGGATTTTTTAAGCACAATTGGATTACTGTTAAATGGGTTCTTACTGTTGCATTAATACTTTTTGGTACATTCTTTTTAGGACCATGGCTGAACGGTTCTGTTGAAATTACAGGTGCACTTCTTGACAAGCCCTTTGAAGATATGCAGGTGGCATCAAATCTTTTTAAACTGAATTTATGGGGCGCTCTTCAGGTGGCTTTTCTTATATTTATGGTTGCTATTTCAGTTTTAAAGCCATGGCGTAAAAAACAGTAGGAAACCATGCCTGTTCCTTATATTATTGCTATATTGTTATAAACAGAGTTGTAGACCAGGGTGGAAAATTATTATGGGAAAAAAAGTCTCGGATGAATGGGTAAATGATTTTATTGATGAAGTGGGTGCCTATTCTATAGAGCATAAAAAACATATGGAGAAGTTTAACCGTCTTCTTCAGGAGCTGGGCAAGGATGCCTCTGCAGACAGCAAAAAAAATTTTCTTTCATTTAAGGAAACCCTGGATTCCTTTAATAAATATATTGCAGCAAATAATATTTCACTTAACAGGAGTGAAGAGGAAAGGCTTACTGTTATAACAGGCTCCGGGTTGAATAGCCTGGCAAAAAAAAGAATGGCCGAGGATCTTATACATAAAATAAGAGACAGGCATGCAAGAGAGCTTAACAGCAGGAATGATGAAGAGCTGAAAGAAAAGGAAATAAATCTTTTAAAAAAATCTCCATTTGGAATTATTAACTGGTTAAGAATTACCCGCTTTGCATTGGAGTATGGTACAGTTACTTTTTTCTCCCATAGAATTAAGGCATCAATATTCAATCTTATAAAAGTACAGGCAATAACATGGTTCCATAAGGTTGAGCCAGAGCTCATGAAAATCCTTGATGATTATTACGTTTATCTTTCAACCCTTGAATATAATGCAATTATGAAACTCTCAGAGCTTTCAGATCCGCTGTATCGCCTGACTGCAATTCCTTCTAATGAAACCTATGGCTCTTTGGAAATTAAAAAGCCTGTTGCTGATTTTACAAAGGTTTATATAGCTGTTATTAAAAACAGCCATTATATTGAAAAGGGTTTGTCCAAAGTATATAAGGAAAAAAAAGCTCCTCATGGATTTTGGGGTGACATAGGTTGCCTCATTGATAAACCTCTTTTTAACAATAAACCTGTCAGGTATAACAGGCTTGAACGTATGTCTAAGACTATTACAGGTGTTCTTTTTTCCTGCTATACAATATTTAATAATGTGCATGTAAGCACTCTTAACCAGCTGGTTCATCTTACTGGTGAGGAGGGAATTTTAAATGACAGGTTAAAACATCTTTCAGAAAAGGCTTTGCATAAAATTGAAATTGAGGAAAAGCAGTTTAAAAAAGAGGAGTCAAAAAGTAAAACCAGGCTTGGTGAAATAATCAATCTTACTGAGCGCTTTGATAAAATGGGCAAGGAGATTGGGGAAAGAATTTTCCAGTATGGTGCAAGAGCACACTTGAAAATCTGGAAAAAGGAGGCTGAGCTTCGTCCTTTTTATAAAATGATGAAGGTCCTGGACGGCTTTTCCAGATTTTTTCTTGATGTACTTACAGACTCAAAAAACATGATTATCTTATATGATGATAAATCCTATGAAGTTTATTTTGAACGCTTTCCGGATCTTTTAAAAAGTATGGAAAGTTTTAACCAGTATATTCGTGATCTGGAAGGTGGAAAGGGGAAGGAGCTTTATGGTATAAGGGTTCCTGAAAATACTGATGCGGATATTTTGGTGAAAAATTTTTCTGATTTGGAAGAACCGCTTCCTCCAATTGAAAATGCTAAAATGGTCAGAGAGACTCTTGGAGAAATATCAGCAGCATGCTACAATATTTGTTTTAGATTTAATGATGTAATAAATAATTTTAATACTGCAGGGAAAATAGAAAAAGAAAATCCTCTGGCAAGCTATGATTTTTTTCGCAATGCTAAAATTTCTCATTCCCGCCTGGCTGGCATTGAAGTTGTCCTGGGCAAAAAAGAAATTGTACTTGCAGATATGCTTGAAGGCGGATGTTCTGTGGCTTTTTATTTATCTTCATTTCTTAATCATTATGGTATTGATGCATTAAAAAAAGAGGTTGCAACCCTTAAAGAGGAGTTGCTATTAGAGGAGGGATCTGAAAGCCTGGAGCAGCATGGAGAGCCTGTTGATTCAGAAACTGAATTTAACCAGGATTTTAACAAGCTTTATGTTGATACTCTTACAGGTTTTAAGCGACCTGAATATTTTTCCGATTTTATTGTTCCCAAATATTATGACAGCAATATGTTGTACAGGTCAGAAAAATTGCGTCATGTCTTTTGTGCTGAAACATTGAACTTGGTAAATATAAACAGGAAGTATGGAAGGGACGAGGGAGACAGGGTTTACAGTGAATTTACATCCATAGTAAACAGGTATTTATCTGCATCAGGGAATGAGGATAATGTGGCAATAAGGCATGATGCAGGAATGATAACAGGATATATTAATGACATAGTGTATATGGAAGCAGTGGATATTTTTGTATCAATTACAGGAGAGCTTAAGTCTGTAATAGCTGGAAAAGCTGGAAATGATACAAGTGGGTTTTTGGTCAACTTTGGTGTTTATCCTGAGAGGAAGGGCACTAATGCGCTTTTCAATATTTCTGTAGCAAAAAAATTAATGATGCAAAGAGGTGAGGCTAAGGCAGGGCATGTGACCTTTCTTCGAAACCAGAACCGCATAATAACAGAAAATGATTTTGATCGCATGGGTCATCTTGATGATGAGCTTATATCATTTTTGGAATAATGGAGCAGATATTTAAACAGAATAGGCAGGTTCTTTTTTAATCATTATTTCCTTGATTGTGGATTCCCCTGCTGAAAAATATATTATATGTGATTCCATTAGTGAGTATTCACTCATAATTATGTAAATTTCTTCATCTAACAAGGGATCAAGAAGATCTATCTCCCGTAATTTTCTGTTATCTATAAATATTGCTTTCATTATTTCCCCGGAAGATATATATTCTTTATTCAATAGTACAGGAACCGGACTTTTTGTCCAGCCTTTTAATCGCAATTTTAATTATTGGGCTGTAAAAAATTTATTTACAACTCTCCCTTTTTTTTGCTATTGACTTTTAATGAAGCCTTTTATAAAAATATAAAAAATATTTAAAATTACTATGGATAATAAAAAAATTTAAATAAATGAAAATAATGAAAAAATTAAAATATCTGTTTACTGTTTATCTGTTGCTTGCTGCAGGTTCTGGGCTTTTTGCCTATAAGTTTGATTTTGTAACAGTAGGTGATGTTGTCAAAGAGATCAGATCTGCCTATGGGAAGCTTGATTCATACCAGGCAAATTTTACTATTGAGTCTGAAAGGCATGGTAAAAGGATGCTTCAAAAAGGAGTTATAAGGTTTAAAAACTCTGACCGAATTGTTATGGATTTTTATCAGCCATCAAATCAGAAAATCGTATCAAATGGTAAAACAATGTGGATATATATTCCTTCCATGAATGTGGTTGCTGAACAGGATCTTAATTCTGGTGCAGGACTTTTTTCTTCAGGATCTAAATCAGGGCTAAACAGTTTATTTTCCAAATATCATTACAGGTTTGCCTCAAAGGAACAGCCTGAAACAATGAAGGATGGATCAAAAAGATATACTCTGGAGTTAAAGCAGAAGGAGAGCAGAAGCGGTTATCGCGAAATTAATCTGCAGGTAGATGAAAATTATTTTATTACCATGGCCCAGGGAGTAACATCAACTGGCAAGAAGGTAAGCATAGTGTTGACAGATATTAAAAAAAATCTTGATCTACCGGAAAGTATATTTAAATTTGATGTCCCTGCCAGGGCAGGAGTTCTTAAAAATCCCATGATGTCAGAGGAATAGCATTGGAAAGCATTGGTGAGAAACTTAAAAGTATCAGAGAATCAAAAAAAATTACACTCAAGGAAGTTGCAGCTGAAACCAATATAGCTTCAATATATATTGAAGCTCTTGAGGATGAGGACTTTGATAAATTTCCTGGTGAAACCTATGTAATTGGATTTCTTAAATCATATTCAGAGTATTTGAAGATCGATCCGGATGAAATAATAACAATGTATAAAGCCTATAAGATAGGAGAATCCGCTACTCCGCTTGAAGAGCTTACCAGGCCTACAAAATCGTCCATGTCATTGTTTTTTAGTAATTTTTTTGATACCTATAAAAATCTTGTTTTCTATGCTGGTGTTGCCCTTGTTTCCTTATTTGTTGTCTGGGGGATATGGAGCTTAACAAGGTCTGATGTGAAGTTATATGACTCTGATTCCCTTGCCAGAATAAAACAGGAGTATGAAGAAAAACAGAATTCCAGAATAAGCAATATACACAATCTCCAGCTTTCCAATGAAAAGGGGTTTACCCTTCTTTATTCTGGTGAGGCTGTGCTTTTTCTTGTTGAGAATAAGGAGGTGGTTTTTCTTCTTAAAGAGGTTTCCCGGGAAAGCGTGGCAGTTTCCTTTATGGATGATTCAGATGAAATAACCCTTGAGCTTGATGAGGATACCCCTGTGTCTGTTGAAGGGAGTCCAAGAGAGCTTATTTTAACTCTAAAGGGTCTTACTGAAAACAGGGCAAAGATTATGGTAAGCCTTGGTAAAAAAATGGATGTTGAGGAAAGCGTTGTTCTGGAAAATGATGATATAAAGCCCCTTGATGGTGATAACACACAGGTTATTGCTCAAAGCAATAAAAGCCTGAAAATTGTTTTTGATGTACGGTTTGTGCAAAAATCTTTTTTGGAAATTTATCTTGATGGCAGCCTTAAACAACGGGGATTTATGCCTGCCGGCTCCTATCAGAGGTGGGAGGCTTCGGAGTACATACAGGTAAAAATTGGTAATGCAGGTGGAATAAACGCAAAAATCAATGGAAAGGAATTTTCATTTGGTCAAACAGGGCAGGTTGCCAATAAAGTAATTACCTGGAAAAAGGATGTGCAAAATCCTAACCTTTACCATATTGATGTAAAAGACTGGTGATGAGTTGTTTATCTCTTCTGAACTTTCTTTCTATGTAATATCATTAGGGTGTTCAAAAAACCTGGTTGATTCTGAAAGAATAAACGGTGAGATGGTATCTGCTGGCTTTAATCCTTCCATTTCTTCAGAAGATGCGGATATTATAATTATCAATACATGCGGTTTTATAAGAGAAGCCAAGGAGGAGGGTATTGAAGTTATTTTTGATGCTATTGATCTTAAGGAATCCTTCCCTCACAGCGATCATCCTTTGGCTTTTCCTGGAAAGAAGGTTGCTGCAGTTGGCTGTTTAATTAAACGCTATTTTGAAGATATAAAAAAAGACATTCCTGAAATAGATTTTTTGTATCCTCTAATAGATTCTTCTTTTGTTCCTGAAATGGCTGCTGCATTTAATATTAAAATTGATACTATAAAATCAGAGAGGAAAAAACTTTTTTCCAATCCTCCCTATTCCTATATAAAAATATCTGATGGCTGTTCAAATAATTGCAGCTACTGTGCCATACCATTAATTCGGGGCAGGGAAAAATCCTTTGACCCTGAATTTATTTACGCAGAATCACTTGATGCTGTGAAAAATGGCGCTATTGAGCTGATCATTATTGCCCAGGATATTGCTTCATATTCCTGGCAAGGGATTAATCTGCCTGACCTTATTAACAGGATTTCTGAAATAGAAGGGCTTAAATGGATACGCCTTTTATACTGCCATCCTGATAATATTACTGATGAAATTATTGATCTTATGGCTCATAATGAGAAAGTAGTGCCTTATATTGATATTCCTTTTCAGCACATTAACAGCAGAATACTCTCTTCAATGGGGAGAAAAGGGAGCTATGACATTTATCTTGACCTGGTAAAAAAGCTTAGAGCCAGGGTGAAAAATATTGCTATAAGAACAACTTTTATGGTTGGCTATCCAGGGGAAACTGAGCAGGAGTTTAATGAAATTATAAAGTTTTTAACAGGAGCCAGGCTTGACAAAGTAGGCTGTTTTATCTTTTCTCCTGAAGATGATACAAGGGCATTTTTGCTTAATGACAATGTTTCACCTGAAGAAAAACAGAAAAGATTTGATGCTGTCATGTCTCTTCAAAGAAATATTTCTGAGGAAAAGCTGGAATCTCTTATTGGCACAGAGCTTGATGTTATTGTTGAGGAAGTAGCAGATGATAATACCTGTATAGGGCGTTCCATTTATGACGCTCCAGAGGTTGACGGAGTTTTTTACTTGACCTGTGGTTCCGGGAGGGTTAACAGTATTGTGCGTGCACAAGTTACAGATTCTTATGAGTATGACCTGATTGGAGAGATCCTTTGAAAATTTCTGGAGCCTGGTTTAATATACCTAATTTTTTTTCTTATTTGCGGATAATTCTTATCCCCTTGTTTATATATCTTCTCACTATTAAAACCGTTGAATCATGGACTCTTGCTGTAGCTGTTTTTATGGTTGCTGCTTTTACAGACTTTCTTGATGGATGGACTGCAAGGCTTCTTAATCAGGAGTCGGAGTTTGGAAAGTTTATTGATCCCTTTGCTGACAAGGTTCTGGTTATATCTGCTGTAACTGCAATCATTGTTCTTGATAAAAATTTTGAAATTTTTGATTCATGGATGATCATTATAATTGTAGGTCGCGATGTTTTAATTACTGTAATGAGGATGCTGGCTTTGAAAAGGGGCAGATCTTTAAGAACAAGCAGGTTTGGAAAATTTAAAACAGCCTTTCAGATGATGTCCATTGTAATAATAATAATGATATATGTTGTGAGAAAAAAAGGAATATATCCTGCTCCTGAGTCTGCCCCATACTGGGTTATGCTTTCTGTAACAATTCTTACAGCCCTTTCAGGGATAAGGTATATTATGACTAACTGGCGGCTTTTTTTACCTGAAAGAAAAAAGACTGAGGAGTCTCAGGAAAGATGAAAGTAAAAGAATTTTTCTTTACCGGTTTTTATTCAGGTTACTGCCCTGTAGCTCCTGGCACAGCCGGGACTTTTGTGGCAATGGTAATTTATATTCTTGAAAATATTTTTTTATGGAATATACTTGGTAATTCCATAATATATGTTAATATAGTTGTTGTACTTATTCTTATTTATCCTTCAATAAAGCTTGGTGATGCAGCAGAGGTTTTTTTCAAGGACAAGGATCCGCAGCAGGTGGTACTTGATGAAATGATGGGATACTGGATAGGGATTCTTTTTATTCCTTTTTCCTTTACAGGTGCAGCAGCAGCTTTTTTATTGTTCAGGCTTTTTGACATTATTAAGCCCTTTCCTGCTCGCAATGTTGAGTCTCTTAAAGGAGGCCTGGGAATAATGCTCGATGATTATGTTGCAGGAATATACACCTGCATATGCATGAATCTGTTTGTTTATCTTATGAATTTTCATAATATTATTCTTCCTTAAAAAGGATATAAAGCAATAAGGGGGCACGTTTGTATGAAAAAAATATTTTTACTCCCTGTAATTATTTTTCTTTTTTCCATATACTCCGGACTTTCAGGCCAGGATAATGCAGCTATTAATCAGGCAAAACCTGAAGAGCTTATTCATCTGGAAGAAATGCTTTCAATAGCAAAAGTCAATATAGATTTTTTGAATAGTGAGCAGATAGAGGCTGATGCAATAAAAGAAAAATATGCTGAAGCAGAGAATTTATTTTTTGCATTAAAATATTCACATGAAATCAGGGACCCTGAGCTGCTTAAAAGATACCTTTCATCTACAGTTGATGAGCTTGTAAGTGAGTCCGGAGACAGGGTGGATTTTGTTAACAGAATGACTTTTCTTTACTGGATGATGGTTGGTATTGGCTTGCTGATTATATTAACCCTTCTTGTTTATTCTGTTTACATGTATGCAAAGAGGAAGTAGTATTTTGTGGAAAGGAGCTATCTTTTTAATACAGAAAAAATAAAGTATGTTCAGGGAGAAAAACCGGCTGTTGAATGCATACTTTGTGCAATAAGGGATAAAAATCCCCTTATTAAAGATCTTGTACTATTTAGAAATAATTCTCTTATTGTTGCGCTTAACCTTTATCCTTTTAATCCCGGTCATTTAATGATATTTCCTTCAAGACACATTGAAACAATTACCAGCCTTACTGAGGCAGAAGTGTTAGGGATGCATAAGCTTTTAAAAAGCTCCATTGAAATTATAGATAAGGAATTTTCTCCTCAAGGCTATAATGTGGGGTATAATCTGGGCAATGGCAGTGGTGCAAGTGTTCCTCATATACATCAGCATCTTGTGCCAAGATATAATAATGAAGTGGGTTTTCTTGATGTGTTTTCCGGAACCAGGGTTATTGTTATAGATCCTCTGGAGGTTATGGAAAAGCTCAAGAAAAATTTTTCTTTATTGGCGGATAGTTTATGAAAGAAAGGCTTTCAGGACACAGTTCCTTTTCAGAGGGAAATGATTTTGATTATATCAGAAGAATTGAAACCCTGGCTATATTTGCCGGATCTGTTGCACATGACTATAACAATGCCCTTACTGTTATACTGGGTAATCTGTCACTTGCAAGGCTTGAAGCTCAGGGGAACCAGGAGCTTCTGGATATAATTAAAGATGCTGACAAGGCATCAATGAGAATAAAAAAGCTTACTGAAAGGCTTGCTGCTTTTTCTGCTGGATTAAAATCTTTTAAAACCAGATTTCTCCTGAGGGATTTGATTGCATTAGTTACAGAAAAAGCATTAGCCAATTTTTGTGGCAATTTTAATATAGAGATAAAAGATGAATTATGTGAGATTGAGGGAGATAAATACCTGCTGGTAAGGGCATTGATAAATATCATAGACAATGCGATTGAAGCTGCACCTTCTGAAGGGGGCATTGTTTCTATTTCAGCGGAAAAAATCAATGTTTCTGAGAGTTTATCTTTTAAAGAAATTGAGCTTTCTCCTGGGAATTATATTTTAATAAGAGTAGGAGATAATGGGAAGGGTATTGATAAAGGTGAAATTAATCGTATTTTTGATCCCTATTATACTACCAGGCCCAATAGCGAGGGTTTAGGCCTTGCCATGACTTATGCTGTAATTAAAAATCAGAAGGGTTTTATTAAAGCTGAATCTGAAAAACTGACAGGTACTGTTTTAAGTATATATTTACCTGTTATCTGATAAAATTTAAGGACTCTGGAGAAGTGGAATGAAGAAAATAAAAGAATTCAGGGTTGTACCATATCTGCCTGAAAAAATTAAGCCTCTTTTAAAAATTGCATATAACCTTTGGTGGGTGTGGGATTATGAAGCTATTGATCTTTTTAGAAGGCTTGATGTTGATTTATGGAGGGAAACTGAACATAATCCTGTGAAATTTTTAGGGTTGATCCCCCAGCTTGTGCTTGATCAGGCTGCTGAATCTGAAAGTTTTATTGCACACATGGAGCGGGTTGAAAACGCCCTTAATACTCATCTTACAAGAAAATCCTGGTATGATAATAATATAGAGAAATTTAATGGCGCTGGAATTGCCTATTTTTCAGCTGAATTTGGCATACATGAATGTCTGCCTGTTTATTCAGGCGGACTTGGGGTTCTTGCAGGGGATCATTTAAAATCAGCAAGTGAGCTGGGGCTTCCACTTTGCGGTGTGGGGCTTATGTACAGGCTTGGCTATTTTAGACAGTATCTTAATCTGGATGGATGGCAGCAGGAAAGGTATCCGGAAAATGATTTTTATAATATTCCCATAAGCCAGGTAGAGGAAAGTCCAGGCAAGGCTTTGCTTATCAGTGTTGATCTTCCTGGAAGAAAGGTCTATGCCAGGGTATGGAAAGCACTTGTGGGCAGGGTTAATCTTTATCTGCTTGATGCAAACATTGATGAAAACAACCTGGAAGATCGGGCTATTACTGATCAGCTTTATGGCGGTGATATTGAAATGCGTATCAAGCAGGAGATAATGCTTGGTATTGGTGGTGTAAGGGCGTTGAAAAAAATGGGCATTAATATTACTGTGTATCACATGAATGAGGGGCATGCTGCCTTTCTTGCCTTAGAGCGGATAAGGATAGCCATGGAAGAGGAGGGCATGAGCTTTAATGAGGCGCATGAGTTTGTTACATCCAGCAATATTTTTACAACTCATACGCCTGTGCCAGCAGGGAATGACAGATTTGAACCTGAATTGATTGCCCGGTATTTTACAGATTATTATAAGCAGATTGGACTTGAAAAGGAAAAGTTTTTAGCCCTGGGAAGGGAAAACCCCTTTGATAAAAAAGAAGAATTTTGCATGACTGTTTTGGCTCTTAAAACAGCTTTTGCAGCAAATGGTGTTTCGAAGCTTCATGGTCATGTGTCACGGCATATGTGGAACAATGTATGGAAGGGCATTCCTGAAAATGAGGTTCCTGTTGATCATGTTACAAATGGGATTCAAACAATGTCATGGACATCTGATGAAATGGTAGGACTTTTCCATAGATACCTGGGACCTGCCTGGATTGAAGATCCAACATCAAAAAAAATCTGGGAAAGAATAGATAATATTCCTGATTCGGAATTATGGAGATGCAGAGAAAGGCTAAGGGAGCGTCTTGTGGGGTTTTCCAGAAGAAGGCTGCGGCATCAGCTTTTATCAAGGGGGATGCCGGAAAAATACGCTGATGTAGCAAGTTCAGTCCTTGATCCGGAGGCTCTTACAATAGGTTTTGCCAGGCGCTTTGCAACGTACAAAAGAGCCACTCTTATTTTTAGAGATATTGACAGGTTAAATGCGCTTCTGTCTTCAGTGGACAAGCCTGTACAGATTGTTTTTTCAGGCAAGGCTCATCCAAAGGATAACTTGGGCAAGGAGCTTATAAAGAATATTATACATCTGTCGCGGGATGAAAAGCTAAGGAAAAAGGTGGTGTTCCTTGAAGACTATGATATAAACGTGGCGCGTTATTTGATACAGGGCGTTGATATATGGCTTAACAACCCCATAAGACCCAAGGAGGCTTCAGGTACAAGTGGAATGAAGGTTGTGGCAAATGGCGGACTTAATATAAGTGTTCTTGACGGATGGTGGGACGAGGCGTATAATTCAAATAATGGCTGGGCTGTTGGC
The DNA here is from genome assembly GCA_041655115.1 of Spirochaetota bacterium. Lineage (GTDB taxonomy): Bacteria > Spirochaetota > UBA4802 > UBA4802 > UBA5550 > JBBAGC01. Next base: position 15,631 of record JBBAGC010000002.1, read on the forward strand.
AATGGTGAGGTCTATGATGATCCTGAATATCAGGATGAGGTTGAAAGCCTTTCTGTTTATAATATACTGGAAGATGAGGTTGTGCCTTTATTTTATAAAAGGGGCGATGATGATCTGCCAGCTGAGTGGCTTGCCAAAATAAGGGCTTCCATGAAATCCATTATACCTGAGTTTAATACAAATCGCATGGTAAAGGATTATGCTGAAAAGTATTATCATATAGGGCACAAAAATCACAGCCTTTATTCTGTAAATTCCTTTAAGCTTTCCAGGGAAATGGCTGAATGGAAGGAAGGGATTAAGCAAAAATGGAGCGATGTGGAAGTTCTTGATTTCAGCTTTGATCATAAAAGCGATATACTGGTAGGTTCAAAGGTTATGGCAAGGGCTGTGGTTAAACTTGGGCGGATTAATCCGGATGAAATTATGGTTGAGCTCTTTTTTGGTTCAATAGACAGTGCTGGAAACATTGCAGATGGAGTTGCTGCTCCAATGTATAAATCCGGGGAAAAGGAAAAGGGAGTATTTGTTTTTGAAGGGCAGATGTTATGTCTCAACAGCGGGAAGTTTGGGTATAGCGTAAGGGTTAAGCCCTATAAGGATGATATGGTGAGAAAGTTTGACCCGGAACTTCCTTTAACTTGGGCGTAAATTTTTTATTTTACTGTTTGACTTATTTAAGGGTTTTTCTAATATAGAAAAATATCATACATGCTTTTTGCGGCAGTTTTACTGCCGTTTCTTCATTTTACAGATAATGTAAAAAATTTTTACATTATCTATTATTTAAAAAAAAAGATATTTGTACAACTGAATGGCAATAATAGACTATTTTTTGCTTAGGGATTATTATGTGTAAGATGGATGAAATGACTGATTCGAAAAAAGAATATAAAATAAATCTGGAAAAAATACGGGAGTCTTTGCTCAATAAAAGAGAGGACAATAAACAGGAGATAGAGTTTCTTCTCAAGAGGCTTTAGCTCTTATTAAATTAAAGAATTTTTCCAAAGTTGAACAGACTGTTTGTAATATTCAAAGGGCGGAGGGGATGCTTCCAGGTTCCGGACAAGTATTTTCCTGGCCCATCTTCTTTCAGTAAGCTCGCAAATATCCTTAATATTTCTTCCTGTGGTTTTATCGCTTTTTGAGCCAAGGTATAAACATTCATCTTCAGAAAGATGAATAGCATAGTTTGAAAAGATTGCTCCTCTTTCCTGTTCATTTGGATAGGGGAATTTGATAATCTGGTCAAACCTGCTTAACAATGCAGGATCCAGATCTTCCATGCGATTTGTAGCTCCTATTGTAATTGTTTTTTCCGCAGAATCTATCCCGTCAATTTTTCTTAGCAGAACAGAAAGTATGCGCCTGGTTGCTTCAAACATATTCTGGTCTCTTGAGCCTGCAAGGGAGTCTATTTCATCAAGAAAAATTACAGCTCCTCCCATAAGTTCACACATGTCGAAAATTTCAGCAAGGTTCTGGGATGACTGACCATACCATTTGGACATAATTGACTCAACAGGGATATATATCAGGGGTATTTCAGAATCACCGGCAATTATTCTGGCAGCTGTGGTTTTCCCAACCCCAGGAGGTCCTTCAAAAAGAACAGCCCTTGGCCGGTTTGATTCAGCTGTTTTTCTTGTAAGCTTTGCAATTGCATCATATACCTCCGGGTTTTTAAGGGGCATTGTTACGGACTCGCGTATTTTGCGTTTTGTTTCCCTGTATCCTGCAATATAATCCCAGTCAGGATTGTTTTCTCCTGTCATAACAACAGCTCCAAGCTCCTGAAGTCGCATTTTGGGGTCAAATGAGCTGTCCATAATCATTGCTTTTATTATAGCAATTGTTGAGCTGATCTCCTCCTGGCTTAAGTCTCCTTTTTTTGAAATTTCAACGTATGAATTTACAATACTGAAAAAATCTATTTTAAAATTCCCGGTAAGATTTTCTGTATTAAAAATATTGCTGTTAAGCGCCTGGAATCCGTAATGTCCTTTTTCAAAAGAGGCAATGCGGATGTTTTCCACATGATTTTTTAGTATGCACAAAGCCTCTATGAGCATAATGTCAGTAAGAGGAGGTGTGGAAAATTTTATTCGGGTTGTTCCCTTTTGAAATTCAATTGACAGGTCAATGGATTCCCTGGCTCTTAGGGGTATATCCTGGAGACCCTTTTCAAACTGTTCCTTTATCCTGTCAAAGGGGATAAGACTGTTTCCTGTCATGTATTAACCCTGTATTAAATATTGAATATAATTTTTAAAAGCTTTCTGTTCAGTTCAATACGTTCAGTGTAATCCTTGTTCCAGTCTGCTTTAATTATAACTATGTAAATGGTATCTCCCTTCATCTGACCTGAAACAAGCTTGTTTTTGCCTGTTGTAATATCAATAATGTTTTTTATGTCCCTGCGACAGGTAAAGCCTGTTTCTTCATGTTGAACAGAGTTGAACCTGCTGTCAGTTTCATCAGTGTAGTACCAGTATGATGGTGCATCATCTGACAAATATAAGACAGACTCCTTGTTGAATAATTCTTCTGAAATGCTTGTGTTTTTAAATCCCGGAAGTTCAGAAAGGGGTTTGCCTGATTCAGCTTTCAGGTATGTGCTATTGTCCATTGAGGCATGAACAAGGAGGCCATCAGGCTGTGTAAAATTAAATAAAAAGGAAAAAGGGGCTCGTCTTAGCTGAACAGTATTATCCAGAATTTCGACTGTTTCATCATTTTGTTTAATGCTCATGGTGATTATGTTCTGGCTTGTCTCTTCTTTAATTGAGGTTGATGAACAGCCTGTTAATATTACAAAACAAATGAGTGTTGCGATAATTTTACGCATATCTCATGCCCCTCCCCTGATTGCCTGCGAATTATATTTTATTTTTATTTGTAACTGCTTTTTTTATTAAATGCAAAAATTTTTTTATCATGTAATAAATACCCATAGTGATTATTATTCCTGCCAAAGCGTAGAATAATGTGTCCAGGTTAAAAGAAATACCAGGTGTAAAGTTGTCTGCTGTTTTTTTGAAAATATCAAAATTTATTGTTTTCAGGAAAACAAAAAGCTTCATTATGCCAGATGATTCCATAAGAACTTTCAGTGCTTCCCCAAGCTCTGTGTGTCTGGATAAATTTTCAGCCATAATTTTGCCACTTGAAACAAAATCATTTATCTCGGATTTGAGGTGTATTGAAATATACTCTTCAATGGTTCTGTTGTTTTTTGCAGCTGCTTCTGTGTACTTGGAAACTATAAGTCCAAGCTCGTCAACATGACCGCCAAGGCGCTGCTGATACTGAACAATGAAAGAGGGAAACTGGGCAAATGCCACTGCTCCTGCTGCTGCAAGGGCTCTTTCAAAAATAAACATAAAAAATCGAAATGGCGCTAATAGCGTATTTTTTATTTTACTGCTCATTTTTCTTTCCCTGCTTCACTATTTCAGAATCCATTACACAGGTGGCAAGTATGCCGCCCCTTATATTATATACGGTTTTTACTGATAAAAAATTTGCCTGTAAAACCTTATCCAGATCCTTGTATATTCTGTTAGTTACATCCTCCTGGTATATTCCCACATTTCTGAATGATGTAAAATAGTATTTAAGCGATTTAAGTTCAACAATTCTTTTGTCAGGAATGTATTCTATGTCAACTTTGGCAATGTCAGGAAGCCCTGAAAATGGGCAAACAGCACTAAATTCCTCTGTTTCATATTTTATTCTTTGTGGATTTCCCTTGTATTCAAAAGTTTCAAGAAAATCTGTGCGGATATGACTTTCATCATCAAAGCTGAATGTTTTACCTTCAGGAATGGCCATTAAATTTACCTCTGGTTATAATAAACAAATAAAAACGTAGATTAAAATATTTATTTTATATATTGTGTAAAAGTCAAGAAAAAACAGCACGGCCTGGATCTGTAACTTCAAACTCAGCAGAGCATTCAGGACAGATATGGGGGCCAATTTCGTTTATTCGTATGAGGTTTGAGCAGCTGACGCATTTAATTATAAATGGTTCAAAGGCCTTTTCTTTTTTTTGCAAACTTATTCTTTCCGGTGTTTCATCAATAAACACTGAGCTTACCCGTTCCGGGCCTTTCGTTTCTTTTACAGGCCGGGTTGTTTCTTCAGATTTTTCATGAGAGTCTGTTGTTGCTATATCTGGTTTATGACTTACTTCTACACCTGGTTCAGGGCTTATATCAAGTTCCATTGCACGGTCAAGAACCTTGAGGGCATCTGCCCTGTTGTCCGTTATTTTAAATATTTCCAGAAACCCCAGAATACTGAAAAGCGTTTCTATTTCCCTAGAAAGGGACAGGAGTACAAGCATTCCTCTTTTTTTAGAAATTAGTTTTTGTATCATGAGCATTACGCCAATACCTTCAGAGCTGATATAGCTTAAATCTTTAATGTCTATAATTATATGAAGAATTCCACTTTCAAGAAGCCTGTTTATGTAATCTTCAAAATCAGGGCTGGTTTCACTGTTCAGTGGGCCCTTAATTTCTATGATAGCAGCTTTTCCTTCAGTTATTTCACTGTGGTTAATAAAAAACATATTAATTCTCCTTTCTTACAGGGATTGCGTCTGGAATGTTTTTTCTGGCAGCAATTCCTTCATCAATTACAACAGAGGCTATAATTTTTGTGCCAGCTGATTTTGTGATATGAGGAGTTTTCTCCTCTTCATCAATTTCGCCAAGCAGTTCAATGGTTATGTATTCATCACCTTCATTAGCTTCTATGTGTGCCGAATCTTTTTCATCTTTTTGGAGGTTATTATCTTCATCAAATGAAATTTCAAAATCAGGAAGGTCATCTATATCCCTGGTTTGGGGATAGTCGCTGATCTCCGGAAGTTCCATGCTGTAATCGTCTTCAAGTATAATTTCCCTGTCCTCCTCATTGATAAAATCATCAGGAGTGTCGTTGTTTCCTGAACTTTTAAATTCCTGAACAGAAATATTTTTTTTCAATCTAAACATAATAATCAGGGCAATAATCATGGCTATAAAGAAGGAAGCAATAAGGGCTATTGTAAATATTTTTTTCATTTCTTTGGCAGCAGCAAAAATTGATGAGTATATCCTTTCCTTGTTTACAATAAAATTTACTGTTCCAACTGGCTCGTTTTTGAAAAATACTCCTTTTGTAAAAAGCCAGCCTGATGTATTTATGCTGGTGTAAAGATGTTTTTGTATTAGTTCCCTTATGCTTCTGTTAAAGGGAATTTTTTTATTAATAATATTGTAGTTTGAGAAAAAAAGCTCTTTGCTGTTTTTTTCAACAGGTTGAAGAATTAATTCAAGGTTATAGGACATTTCATCATTTGCAATGTTTCCTCTAAGCTTTTTTTCAATGGTAGTGTTTGAGTGAACTATGAGGCTTCCATTTTTTAAAACAAAAAAAGCCTCGTCAATGGTGTTCTCTTCAATTTTTTCTCTGAACAGGGATTTTAATGAGGAGTAGTTTTTGTCTTTATAACTCAGTTCAGCAACACTGGCAAATGCCTCAGCAAGGGTTTTGGAATAATTCAATGTGTATTTTTCAATATCAGCAAGACTGTTTTTTGAACTGGTATAGAAATAAAAAGTTATACCTGCTGTTGATGCTATAATCTGTATTAAAAAAAGGAGTAAAAATATTCCCGTGGGAAATGCTGTTTTTCTCCCTGCTTGTTTTTTATCTGCTGTCATGTCCAAGTGTTCCTGTAAATATTTTATTCTATGCTCTTTTGGTAGAATATAGATTCTTCTGTTTAATTATCGGTTTAGACTCTCTTTTGGTTGATAAAAAAAGGATTTGGTTTATCTGTAAGGCTGGGAAAACAAACAGGGCAAGTATAAAAAGTTCAGGGAAAATTAATATTTAAAATTTTTTTCTTGCAACATGAAGGCTCTGCACTTTTCCATTGTTATTATGAAAGATATAACGTTTCAGGAATCCATGGAGCTGGAAAATCCAGTTTATATTGATGTGCGATCTCCAGGGGAATTCAAGGAGGATCATGTCCCAGGGGCAATTAGTCTTCCCATATTTAACAATGAGGAAAGAGCAGAGGTAGGCACAATTTACAGGCTCAAAGGAAGGGACGAAGCTGTAATAAGGGGCACTGAGATTGGAGGACAGCGTATTGGGGATATTATAAATGGAATGGCTCATGTTCAGGGGCGCAATATAGTTATATACTGTGCCAGGGGAGGCATGAGATCAGGTGCAGTGGCTGCTCTTCTGGATTCGCTTGGAATAAAAACTTTTAGATTAAAAGATGGCTATAAGTCCTACAGAAGATATGTTTTGGAGAGACTTAATACTTTTCAGGTAAAACCCAGGATTTTTATACTTCAGGGTCTTACAGGTGCTGGTAAAACTGAAATTATTCAATATATAAAAAATTCAATTGATCTGGAAGATCTTGCAGGACACAGAAGTTCTGTTTTTGGTGCAATAGGGCTTAAGCAGAATAGTCAAAAAGCCTTTGAGTCTGGTTTATGCTCCGGAATAACCAGGTTTAAAGATGAAGCCTATATTGTGCTTGAAGGGGAATCGAGAAAAATAGGGAATCTGCATATTCCTGACAATATTTTTATGCAGATGAGGAGTTCCCCTGTAATTTATATTGATACTCCCATGTCCAGGCGTGTGGAAATAATTAAAAAAGAATACGACAGGTTCCATGAGCACGACAGGGTGATTTCCATTGTAAAATCCCTTAAAAGCAAGCTCTCATCTGCAAAAATAGAAAAGCTGCTTAAGCTTTATAGCTCCGGAAAAGTGGAAGAGTTTATAGAAACCCTTCTTGTTGATTATTATGATGCACTTTACGGATATACCCTTAAAAAAATGACCTATATTGCCAGGCTTGTTAATCATAATTCAGCTGAAACAGCATCAGAGGTTGTTTCAGTAATAGAAAATTATATCGCAGAGGTTGAATAAACCTGTTATTTGTTACAGTAAAAAGTCTGCATGGGTTTATTTTCTATTCCTTGAGTATAATTATTGACATTTCATAAATATTTTTTTATTTTATAAATTAATTATTCTTTAATAATTTTATATATTTTTATTGAAGGTGTTATTAAAAATAATTAATTTATACCTGATATTAAAATTAGGCCTGGGGATTAGTTTTGTTTGTAAAAGATTAAAATTTTTATTATTAGTATAATAAATAAAAAACATTATATGCGGGGAGGTTTTTCATGAAAAAATATCTGCTTTTATTTATCCTTCTTTTTGCTGTAAGCTGTGGAGGGGGAGTTCAATATCAGGATGCAAGCAAGGCCAGTGGATCAATGGAATGGGGCCCAAAAGAAATAAAAATGACAGTTGATAAGATGGTTACATCTTTATATGGTTTTCTTAAGGAAGATGGCAAGCCTGCTTTTATTCAGGTAATAAATGTGCGTAACAGAACTTCTGAGCATATTGATACAGGTCTTATAATGAGCGAAATTCAGACAAAGCTTATTCAAAAGAGAATAAAGTTTATTGATGATTCTTTAGATGCTGAAACAATGAGTGAGATTGAAAAGGGTATGACAGGCCTTATTGATCCTGACAGCGCCATACCTGTTGGTCAGTTAAAATCTCCAAACTTCTTTTTAAATGGTGAAATCAGGGAAAATGTAAGAACTGTAATGGGAAGAAGGGTTCAGTTTCTTCAAATAACTCTTAAGCTTAACAATACAAGAACCAGGGTTGTAGAGTGGCAGGATCAGCAGGAGTTTATGAAATCAACAAAAACAAATCGTATCAGCTTTTAAAAATGATGATTACTGAGAGTAAACGATGAAAATAATGATAAAAACAGGTTTCCTGATTTTTCTTGCACTGGCTCTTTTTTCATGTTCCTCTTCAAAAAGCTATGATGAAGCAATGAAGGTTCCGGAAGAGAAGTTTTACAAAGGGGACTATAAAGAGGCTGCCCGAATGCTCCTTCCCCAGGTAAATAATACAGGAAAGGATCAGCTTCTTTTTATGATGGAGTGCGGTTTAATGCTCCATGCAGCTGAGGATTATAAAACAAGCAACAGTGTTCTTTTGCCAGCTGCAAAGCTTGCAAAAATAATACCTGTAAGCGTTTCACAGCAGGCATTATCCCTTCTTACCAATAACAGAAATACCAATTATCGGGGTGAGGATTTTGAAAAGGTGCTTGTGAACATGTACCTTGGCCTCAACTTTCTTCTTTTGAATGATTATGAGTCAGCAAGGGTTGAGTTTGCTGCAGTAAACAATGAACTTGCCAAGATTAAAACAGAAGCAGGAAAGGCCAGGTATAAGCAGAATATTATGGCCAAGTATTTAACTGCTATTGCCTTTGAAATAATAGGGGAAAAGAGCAGGGATCTTCGGGATATAGAATTTGCCTATATTGAGTATAAGCAAATTCATGAGCTGGCTCCCAGGCTTAATATTGTTAAGGAAGATTTATTAAGGATTTCAAAACGCCTTAATTATATGGATGATTATAATGACTGGGCTAAGAAGTTTGGAAATAAGTTTAATGCTTCTGAAGATGATGGCGAGCTTGTGGTAATATTTCAGTCTGGTAGAAGCGCTATTAAAAAATCACGGGGATCTTTGTTAAAAGATCCCATGATGGAGTCAGCAATAAGGGTTACTTTAAGCACCAGCAGCCTTGTTGCTGGTGTAACTGTGGCTACTGTTTTAGTTACACTTCATAATGCACAAAATCCCATACCAAAATTTATCAAACGGGATAATAATGTTAATTCAGTAAGGGCTAATGTTGCAGGTAAAAAATTTAAAACCTACATGCTGGAAAATGTTGAGCAAACAGCAGTTCAGAACCTTGAAGATGATTATAAAAGGTTATACCTTAAGGTGGCTGCTGAAGTTGCAGTAAAGGCTGCTGCATCAGTTGCTGCAGGTTTAGCAGCAAAAAAAATAGCTGAACAGAGCAAAAAGGTTGGAGGATTTGCCAGTCTTATAGGTGCTGCAGCAGGCCTTGGAACAGGGGCTATGCTTTTTTCACAGATGAGGCCTGATCTCAGGTGCTGGCATACCTTGCCTGCTAATTTTCAGTTAGGCAGGGATTTTTTGCCTCCTGGGAATTATAAGGTTAATTTTGAATTTATGGGCAAGGGCGGAGTTATTTCTGCTACTGAAAAAGAGGTTGAAATAAAAAAGGGGGAAAAGACACTGGTAAACCTTAGAACACTTTTTTAAGCATAGGGTTACCAGTAATGTCTCAGAGTAGCAAAAAGAACACAACAGGAGAAGAACCTTTTTCTGTTGTGTATAATCATGAGTTTTTTGACAGTCTCATATATCCTGCTGGAGTAGCTTCATCCAGAGGGATTATTGAGTATGCAAATAAACCCTTTGTTGATATTTTTGGTCTGGAAAAAAACCTTGAAAATTTTAACTGGCCTGCTTTTTTTACAACTGACTGTAAAAAAATAGTAGCAAGGGCTTTTATCAATGCTTTGAATGGTGCCTTTACCTCTTCAGCAGTTGAGCTTAAACCAGCGGATGAACTGGGTCAGGAAAGTCAGCCGGTTGAAATATTGATGCAGCCGGTTATATCCAATGGTCTGGTTTCATCTGTATTGATTTTTATACGCAGCAGTGAAAAATTAAGCAGCTCTAATATTTATTCAGCAAGAAATGTCAGGGATGATTACCGCGATTTTCATTACTTTGAGTTTTCTCCTCTGCCCCTTATCCGTTTTGACAAAAATATGAATGTGTGTATGTGCAGTAGATCCTTTGAAGGTGTAGTGGGCTATAAATGTGAAGAAATTTCAAGTTCACGCATGGAAGTAATAAATTCTCTTTTTAAATATGATGCTGAAAGAATAAAAAACTATATATCAGAAATAATTGAAAATAATATTCCCTTTAAGCGATTAGGCGAGATTAAAATCCGAACCAAAAATGACGATGAGCGTGTAGTGAATATTATAATTTATCCTGTTTCCATAGATAATAAAATAATCGCCATAGATCTTCTTATGGAAGATATTACAATTCTTAAAGATTTGAAATACCGGCTTAGTATTGCAAAGAGAATAAATTTCCTTAGTGATATAGGCAGAGGGTTTATTCACTCCATCAACAACACTACAAACGTAATTCTTAACCAGACCCAGCTTTTACAGATAATTACAGAAAAAAAGACCGTGCTTGATGGGCTTAAACAGGTTGAAAAGTATGTGCACGATGTTATTGAGCATATAAGAAGAATGCAGGATTTTTTAGATGAAAGAAGAGAGGGCGAAATAGAAAAAGAGGAGTCCCTTGCTAAGGTAATAAATGATTCTGTGGAGTTTGTTAAAATTCATTTTAAAATGCAGGAGAGCAGAAAGAGAAGAGGTATTTCTCTGGAGCGTAATTATGACAATAATCTGAGCATAAAAACCGATACCAGATTTCTTAGAGAGCTCATTATCTGGGGAGTATTAAGGGTAGCTGCTTATATAGATAAAAAAGGAACAATCTCTATTGATCTTGTAAAAAAGGAGTTTTATTCTATTTCAATTTCAGTTGCAAAGAGCAGCGGTCCTGATAAGGAGAACATTATTCCCTTTACGATAGACGGTTATTCCACGTCAGATATAAGGAACGCTGCTGAGAAAATCAATATCAAGATAATGGAAGAGGAGTCAGGAGAGCTATATTCTATAAAAATTATTTTCCCCAGGAACCTGATAATAGAGGATGAAGCTGCTCCTGGTACCAAAGATGTGCACAGGATTGAGGACAGGGATATACTTATTGTTGAGGATGAAAAAGCCCTTCAGCTTATACTGGGCAACCTTTTTGAAAGAATGGGAAACAGGGTTTTTATTACAGATAATGGATCCAATGCCTTTGAGGAGTTTAAAAACAAAAATTACGATATAGTTTTAACTGATTATGATGTTGCAGGTTTAACAGGTATTGAGCTTGCAGCAAGGGTAAAGGAAATAAACGAAGATACAGTAACAGTGCTCCTTTCCGGCTGGTCCCTTGGCAACATTAAGGGTTATGACAGATTAATAGACTTTTACATTGCAAAGCCCTTTAATATTGATGATCTTGTGAAGGGAATATCCTCTGTAATATCTGCTAAAAAAAATACAAATTGACAGGCATTGATTTATAGAAGCCTTATAGGAAATAAAGGGCTGAAATTTAGTGCGCAAAATAATTATTTTAACAATAATAATACTAAGTGTAAACAGCTGTGGAAAAAATAAAATTGTAAGATTTTATGGTCCGGCTGTCAGGGCTGATATTGAGGTAATATCAGGAAAAGCAGGCCTTATAAGATCCTTTTATTTTGATATTATTGTTGAACAGGTGCAAAAAGAGGACTGGGTTTATCTTCATTCATTTCCTGTTTTTAAAGGAGGGGGATCTGTTTATCCTCTTGAGCCTGTTTTTCATGTAATAATAGAAAATACCTGGAACAGACCCTTTCTTGTTACTGGTATTGAGCTGGTTTGTGATAATGAGCGAATAAGCCCTGAATATTTTGAATTTATTAAAGATAAAAGCTTCCCGGAGAAGCGCTATAAGGTGAATTTAAAAGAACTTTGGAAAACCAGGCGAATCCTTGCAGGAAGTGAACTTATACAAAATACTGATTTTAAAGAGGGCACTGTTGATTATAGCCTGGATTTTCTGGGTCCTGGTGACAGGGTGTCTAATTTTTATCTTTTCAATTTTATTCCAGCAGGATGTAAAAATCTTAGTCTTGCTGTTTCCATTAAGTACCTTAATATGGAAAAAGTTATTGATTTTGAATTAACAAAAGTAATTTATAACAGGTAGAGTAGTTTAATTGCGGAGTGTATTTAATGAAGATAGATGAAAAGGAAATAGCAAAAATTGCAGAAATGGCTCGTATTGATCTTTCTGAAGCTGAAAAGGCTGAGTTTTCAAAAGAGTTGAATGATATTCTTGAATATGTGGAAAAGATAAAAACGCTTGATACTTCAGGGGTTGAGCCTGCTGACAATATTTCTAATTTAATAAATGTAATAAGAGATGATGTTATTAAAGAATCTCTTGATACAGATGCCATTGAAAAAATTGCACCGGACTTTGTAAAGGGACACATTGTTGTACCAAGAATAATAGAATAGATACGGCAAGCTGAATGGATCTGCCTGTTTCCTGATTTTTTAGCTTTCATTATGTGCAGGAATAAACTGTGAAGCAAACCTTTGCTGGAGAAAGAATAGTGGCCGAATTAATAAAAAAACCTGAAGAGATAGCTGATAATCATTTTTTGCTTAATATTAAAATTGATAACAACACATCTGTGCCAGGACAGTTTGTAAATATAAGGGCTGCAGAGGGCTTTGAGCCTATGCTAAGGCGGCCATTTTCAATATTTGATTCAAATAAAGATATTATAAGCCTGGTTGTTCGTGTAATAGGCAAGGGAACATCCCTTATTAGCATAATGGAGCCTGGTTTTATTAACATAACAGGACCTGCAGGAAGGGGCTTTACTATTGAAGATGGCAAGGATGTGCTACTTGCAGGAGGTGGTGTTGGAAATGCACCTCTTTATTATCTTATGAAAGAGCTTAAAAAATGTGGAAACAGAATAACCTATATATACTGTGCAAGGGGAAAAGACCATGTGTTTGCAGCAGATATGTACAGGAATCTGGCTGATGAATTTATTGTAACTACAGATGACGGTTCTATGGGTGTTAAGGGTTTTGCCACAGATGTTATGGCTGATGTTATTTCAGGCGAGCATTTTAGCAGAATTTATACATGCGGACCTGATCCCATGATGAGTAAAACAGTTAAGCTTGCAAATAAAAATATTCCTGTAGAGGTTTCTGTGGAAAATTATTTTGGCTGCGGAGTGGGACTTTGTGTGGGATGCACAGTTGATACTGTTTCCGGTTACAAAAGGGCCTGTGTTGAAGGCCCTGTAATGGATGGCCGAAAGATTCTCTGGGAGAATATGCCGGATTAATTATTATTTATCTGTTTCAAAAAGATTTTTGTTTTCTGAAGGCTTGAATTTTTCAGGTACTTCCTGGGACTCCCCGGATACAGGGGAGAAATAGGGTATTCAGGTTCTAATACCCAATGAGGGTAAAAGCCAGGCATTTATTAGAAAAAAAGTACCAAATATAATAAACGCTACTATCAGCACAACTGTAAGTTCCCTGTCCTCATTTCTTTCTGTTTTCTTCATACATTAAATCCTCTTTGTATTATTCTCTGGTATAGTGTTTGTAATAAGTCAGCCTCTTTGGTTACAGTAAATAAGAGTATAATTTTTAATTATCAGCAGGTTAAAGAATTACTGCTGGAAAAAATAGCATTTATTACCGATAATTTTAAAAATAAATCAGATTAAGAAATGCAAATGAAAACATTAAAATTAAAAATAACGATGGTACTTGTCTTTTTAACAGCAGGATTTTCTTTTTTGCAGGCAGGCCCATTTATAAATATTACAGATATTGATGCTGAAAAAAACTTCCCCAAAGTAAATTTAAAGGTCAGTGCTGTAGATTCTTCATATAATGGGATTCCAGGCCTGGATGAAAACAATATTCATGTTTATGAAAACGGATTCAGGGTAAACTATGTCAGAGTAAGGGACATTACCTCTTTGAGCGATGACCTTTATCTTGTTTTTTCCATAGATACCAGCAAAAGCATTAGTATGGATTTTCTGTCCAGGATAAAAAAGAGTGCCAAGGCAATACTTGATGTAGCATCTCCCAAAGATCGCATAGCTGTTTACAGATTTGATGATAAGGTGAGGCTTATTAATAATTTTACCTCCAACAGGGAGGAGATTTTAAAAAGTATTGCAAGTGTGGAAAGACATGGCAGCAAAACAGTGCTTTATGATTCGCTTTATGATGCATTAGAGCTTCTCCAAAGATCTGATTCTGGAAGACGTAAAGGAATAATAGTATTTACTGATGGGAAAGATGAAGGAAGCACATTAAGGGCTGATGATGTTATAAAAATTGCCAGGGAAAGTCAAACTCCTCTCTGTTTTATAACAATGCGAGGTGTTTCCCATAGCCATATTCTTTCCAGAATGGCAAAGCTTACCGGAGGAAGCCTGGCTTACATAGATAACAGGAACATGGCTAATCTTTATAAGATTATTTTTTCCCGCATTAAAAGTGTTTATGAAATAGACTATGTTTCTTTGGCTAAAAGGGATGGTGTGAAAAACAACCTGGAAGTTCGCTTAAACTATGGAGACCTTAAAGACAGGGATATAGCGGAATTTTCAGTTGAAAGAAATTTATTAAAAATGGAGTTTCCGGATTACTTTAATGTAATTCTGGCTTTAATGATAATTCTTCTTCTTGTATTGCTTATTGTTCTGCTTTTTATTTTCCTTAAAAAAGGAAAAACCAGGTTTGAAAAAGCCAGAGAGGAGAGCAGGTTTGAGCCAATATTTAGTCAATATTCCGGAGATATGGGATATGGCGATTTAGTTGAAGAGGATATCTTTGAAGAAGATGCTGAAAAGGAAATGCCTGGTGTAATGTATTCAGAAGTGTGGCTTTTAAGAAAAGAGGGAAATGCTGCAGGGATTAAAATACCAATTCTTAAAAGTGAAGCAACACTTGGCAGAGGCAAAGAAAATATAATTCAGATAAATGATGAATATATGTCTAACAAACACGCTCGAATTCGAAGAGTTGAAGGTGGATATTATTTATACGATCTTGTATCAGATTCAGGCACATATCTTAATGGGAAAAAGCTTTTGCGGCCCAGACTGCTTCATGACTGGGATGAAATAAAAACAGGGGAAACAGTTTTTATTTTTCGTGGAATAAAATAAAGCTTTCTGGTTATTTATTATAACCCCATAAAGGGTCGTGTCCAAATTTTTTATTCCAAAATTCCTCTGGGTCAGATAT
>JBBAGC010000003.1:0-25536 GCA_041655115.1 Spirochaetota bacterium
TTTATGCTTTATCTGTTTTTTTCTTTGCTTGAGCGCAGGCTCTGTCCCTGGAATTATACAGGAACACAGCAGAGTATGAAAAAGGCATAAACGTTATCTCGATACACCGACTTTGTCGGCACTCGGTAACCGTTAGGAATGGGTTCGCCGTACTTCTAACGGCTCGTAGAGCTGTATCGAGAAGAAGGTGGATAATATAAAATTTTATTTGACCTTTTTTATACTTTTAACTATTATATAATTATATGTAATAATTAGCGGAGTGAATTTATGAATCTTTCGAAAGATGATCTTTTGCAAATAGAAAATCACATAAAAAGCAATATTGCTTCATGGATTGAGGATACCTCTTTTACAAAATCTCATTATTTTAATGAGATAGAACTAATCGAAAGAATAGTTCGTGTTCAAGAGGAGCTTAAAAGCCAGAGAGAACTTATGTTGGCTGGTTTTGAGCAATCAAATAAACGTTTTGAAGATATGCAGAAATACACGGATAAGCGTTTTGAAGTGATGCAGGAAAATATTGATAAACGTTTTGAAGTGATGCAGGAAAATATGGATAAGCGTTTTGAAATGATTCAGAATAATATGGATAAGCGTTTTGAGCAGGTAGACAGAAATTTTGAGATAATACAAAAAAACATGGATAAACGCTTTGAGCAGGTAGATAAAAATTTTGAAATAGCACAAAATAATATGGATAAAAATTTTGAAATAACACAAAAAAATATGGATAAACATTTTGAAATGATTCAAAATAATATGGATAAGCGTTTTGAAGACGTAAATAGCAGATTTACCATGATGTTTACTTTTATGTCTTTGGGATTTACAATCCTTGCTGTAATGATGACTATTTTTAAATTTTTAGCTTAGATTCCTAATACAGGCTCTGATCTCTTCTTGGTTTTGCAGTGATTCTTCCCCATATTTATTATTGATTTTTTAATCTTTTTTTATTGCTAAATAGAGAGTCGGAATAATGCTGTGGCAATGATTAAAGGACAGTGCAATGGATAATGTAATTAGCATAAATGAAATGTTTTATTCCCTTGAAGGTGAGACTTTAACAGCCGGATTCCCTGCATTTTTTATAAGGCTTGGCGGGTGCAACCTGGACTGTTTTTATTGCGATAGTGAAAAGGCCTGTGCTTATTTTAATGATATGCAACTTGGAGAAATAATTGCCGAGGTTAAACGGAATGAGCCTTTTCATCATATTACAGTTACAGGTGGTGAACCCCTTTTTCAAAAGAACAGTATTATTCTTTTGCAGGAGCTGATTGCCAGGGGATATATGGTTCAGGTAGAAACAAACGGGAGCATACCCCTTGAAGACGTACCTGAGAATGTGCGTATTATTGTTGATGTTAAAACTCCGTCAAGTGGTGAAGAGGGCTCTTTTTTGATGGATAATATCAGGTTTTTGAAAAAAAACGATGAAGTGAAATTTGTAATATCCAACAAGGCTGATTATGAATTTTCCAAAGAGTTTATGAAAAACCATCTCCACTCAAGTGCTGCTGTGATTAATTTTTCACCAGTTTATGGCGCAATGGAGCCTTCTGAGCTTGCAGAACTTATCCTTAATGACAGGCTAAATGTACGGCTTAATTTGCAGCTTCACAAAATTGCCTGTTTTGATTAGGGCTTATCTGCTTTATCCTTGTAATATAAAAAATATTGTTGCCTATGAAGTGTTTATCTGTTAGATGTAAAAGTATAGGTAACAATTCTTTTATGTTTTAGCTCAAACTAATATTAAGCAGTATTTTTAAATAAAAATAGAAAAATTAAAGAGGAACAGATATGGATTATGTAGGACATGTAATAAGGCCCCCATCCGAGGCTTATAGTATGATTATTCAGGTAACTGTGGGTTGTTCGCATAACATGTGTACATTTTGTGGCGCTTACAAGGATCTTGATGAAAAATTCAGAATAAAAAACTGGGAAACAGTACGCAGGGATATTGATGAAGCATCAAGCTACAGGTATGGTTTTAAAAGGGCTTTTCTGGCAGATGGTGATGTGCTTATTCTTCCCACAGACGATATTTTGAAAATTATGAATTATATCAAAAAAAAGAATCCTAAGATTGAAAGTATAAATGTTTACGGGAACACCAAGGCTATTATGCGTAAAACCCCTGAGGAGTTGAAGAGTTTAAAGGATGCAGGGCTTGCTATTATTTACCAGGGAATTGAAAGTGGAAATATTGATGTGTTAAGAAAAATTAAAAAAGGGGCTTTCCCTGACAGGATGAAGGAGTCAGCTGCAAAGGTAATTGAATCTGGGATCAAGCTTTCTCAAACAGTGCTTTTAGGCATAGGGGGAAAGGAGCTTTCGCTTGAGCATGCAAGGGATACAGGAAAACTTCTTGGAGAGATGTCCCCTGATTTTGCATCTGCCCTTACTGTGATGATTTTGCCAAATACTCCGCTTTATAAGGACTACAGGGAGGGTCGGTTTGTTCTTCCTGATAAGTTTGGACTTCTTGAGGAGCTTCGTATAATTTTAAAAAATATGCAGGTAAAAAGGAGATGCTATTTTACATCAAATCATGCTTCTAATTATCTGCCTATAAAAGCGCATCTTCCTGAGGAGCAGAGAAGTGCACTTAATATGCTTGATAAGATTTTGGAAACCAGGGATGAAAGCATTTTAAAACCAGAGAACATGAGAGCTTTATAAATAAATAAGAGGAGCCATGATTATGGAAGAGTCGATGAAAAATGCAATAAAATATATTTCTGATCAGTTGAAAGATGAGCCCGGACATAATAAAAATGACCTTGTGGATGAGGCAAGCAAAAAGTTCGATCTTTCTCCGCTTCAGACAGAATTTCTTATAAACAAATATGTAATGGGTTTGTAAATTGCAGGAGTTTTTATTATTTTAATATTGTTGCTGGATTGGCTTTATTTTTGGTCTAACATTTTTTTGCAAAACAGGGAATCCTGGTAAACTAAAAAACAGGGATTTAAGTATGAAAAAAATATATATTATTGGTCATAAAAATCCGGATACAGATTCCATTGTTTCTGCAATTGCTTATGCTGAGTTAAAAAAAGCATTGGGCTTTGATAATTATATTCCTGCCAGGGCAGGCAAGGTTAATATTCAGACAGCTTATATACTTGAGAAATTTGATGTTGAAGAACCTGAATTTTTAAGTGATCTTGTGCCAAGGGTAAGGGATCACATGAAAGAAGAGCCTGACACATTGCTGCATGACACTCCGCTTTGGGAGGCAATGCAGATTTTGAATACTAAAAAATTCGGGATGCTTCCTGTTGTTGATGATGATAAGAAATATCTTTCCACTTTGCATTACAGCACCTTTGCAGAAAATATTTTAAAGAAAATTGATCCTCATAAAAACAGTATTATTTCCACATCTGTTTATCATTTAAAAAAAACCCTTAATGCTCAGCCTGTTGTTGTATGTGATGAGCACAAGATTTTTAATGCCCAGATAATTGTTGCTGCATCTGAAATAGAAACTTTAAGAGGGTTTATTGATATTATGCCTGCTGATAATTCCATAGTTATAGTTGGGGACAGGGCGGATATTCATGAATATGTGGTTAAAAAAGGGGTAAAGGTTCTTATAGTATCTGCTGATAGAATGGTGTCTAAAGAGGTTAAGGTTCTGGCTGAAACATCAGGGGTTTCTGTTCTTTACACGCCTTTTAATACTTCAAGTGCTTCATGGCTGGCTCTTAATTCAGTGCCTGTAAGCTATGTGAGTGATTTGTCCTTAAAGCCTGTGAATTCTGATGATTACATAAAAAATATTAAAGAGCGTTTTTCTGATTCTGTATCAAGGTCGCTCCCTGTTGTTGATAGGAATGACAAAGTGACAGGGGTGCTTTCACAGAGTGATTTAATGAAAGAACCGAATGTGGCTGTTGTGCTTGTTGATCATAATGAACTTAGTCAGGCAATTGAGGGTGTGGATCAGATTAGAATACTTGAGATTATTGATCATCACAGATTGGGGAATCCTCCTACTGAATATCCCATAACCTTTATAAACAGACCTGTTGGATCAACCTCAACTATTATTGCTAATCTTTACAGGGAATATACCATACCTGTAACAAAAAAAATAGCTTCAATACTTCTTGCAGGAATACTTTCAGATACACTTGGGCTTCGTTCTGCTACTACAACAGAAACTGATATTAAAACAGCAGATTATCTTTCAAAAATAACCGATATTTCCATAGATGATCTGGTAACTGAAATTACTGATGCATCTTCTTTAATAAGCCGTAAACCTGTTCATGAGATTATAAACATGGATATGAAGACCTATACAGAGGGAGATTTTTCTTTTTCAGTTAGTCAGGTTGAAGTTAATCATCCAGAGGAGCTCATGGAAAGGAGTGATGCTATTATTGAGTACCTTAAGGATAGGTTTGAGAGTAAAAACTTTCTTTTTAGCGCACTTCTTGTTACTGACCTTAATGTGTTTAACAGCTATTTGTTTGTTTATGGAAAGGATGAGTTTATAAAAAAAATCGCATATCCGGAATTGCAGGAAAATGTGTATATACTAAAGGATGTCCTTTCAAGGAAAAAGCAGCTTATGCCTTTTATAAGCGATATAATCAAGCGTTTGTAAATATTATCTGTATAATTAATATAATGATATGGAATTATTTAATATAGATTTTAAAACTCTACTAGAACTTTCTACTGATGAGAGTAATATAATTATTTCTCCAGATAAGGGTCAATTCAGACTTGATAAACTGAATAAATCTTTAAATAAAATAAATGACAGGTATAGTCCTACTCTGAGAAAGCTTGCTGAATGAATAAGCAAGATATTGCAGAGATATTAAAAAAATTACATAATTAGTTCATAGTGCTCTACTACTACTTTTATTCCTATAAGTATAAGAATGATTCCTCCGAATATTTCAACTTTTTTGCCAAGCAATTTATTTAAGGTACAGCCCATTTTTACACCAATATAGCTGAATATAAATGTTACAATACCAATAACCAATGCAGGGACAGCTATGGAGTAATCAATTAATGCAAGGCTTAATCCAACTGCAAGAGCATCAATACTTGTGGCAAGTGAAAGCAGAAAAAGTTTTTTGTAGCGCAGCTTAAATTCATCAACACAGTTTGTTTGGCTGGTATAATCTGCCCTGAGGCCTTCATGGATCATTTTTATGCCTATATATAATAGAATGACAAATGCAACCCAGTGGCTAAAGCTGTTTATAATAGTGGTAAAAGCAGAGCCTGCAAACCAGCCTATAACAGGCATGAATGCCTGGAAAAGACCAAAGAAGAGGGCTATTGTAATTGTATTTTTTAAGGTCATGGTTTGCGCTTTGCACCCATAGGAAATCGAAACTGCAAAGGCGTCCATGGCAAGGGCAACAGCAATGCCTGTGATTGTTAAAAGAGGCATATAAAAATTTCCTTATTCTAAAAAGACTTTTTCCTTTTCAGGTATTATAATATTTGAATCAAGATTTGAACCATCAACAGAGAGGAGCGGTGATATTTCAATAATTTTTACTTTATCCGGAATTTTTATCCCTTTTGAAACAAGCCATGAGCTGTGAAGATTATGCATAAGTTCAGCTGCAGAATCCGGTGAGTCTATGCCTTTGGAGTTTTTAATGGGAGCAAATTCCTCATGCCTTTCTGTTTCCAGTATAATATCTTTTTCTGCAATAGGAAGTGCGTCAAAGACAAATTTTTCAAACTTATATCCATTAACAGTTTTGTATTCACCTTTTTTTAACACTTTTATATCCCTTCGTGCTGTGTGGTATGGCAGGGTTTTTTCAGCTGTTGTGATTTTTTCAATAAATGAAATGGAAAAAAGATGTATAGCAGGATTTGCTGCTGAATAGGAAAGATTTCCCTTGCTGTCCTTTAAGTGAAGTTTTTCTTCAGGCATATCAGAATATTCAATAATTCCTGTTTTGTTATTTGGAAATTTAACAAAGACTCCGGTTTTTTCTTCAGCATAGGCTTTTATAAGGGCTTTGCTTGAAATATCAGCAGAATGAATAATGTGAAACCCTATGAACAGAGGGTCAATAATTTTAACAAGAGGGTTGTCTACCTGGAAATAGGAGAGGGTTTCAATTCCCCTTTTTTTAAGAATGTCAAGAACCCCTGAACTTTCCAAAGCTGTTATGCTTCCACCGTGGCCATCCGGGTTACGGAAAAGACGGTTTTTTTCAGATAATACCAGGTTTCCCTTATCATCAAGTGAGGGGATCATATTCTGTTTAAAAAAATAAACATCATTTCTGCTAAGCCCAAAAAAATTCTCCTCTTCAAAAAAGGCTATTGTTTCTTCATGATTATCAGTTGATGTCATTATAAGATAGGGTATTGTTGTTGAATATTTTTTTGAAGCTGCATATATCTTTTCACCATGGAAATGGAAAAGGCTTTTCCCTGAAACAGGACCAGCCGGGAATTTCCCTTTTGGGCCATCAAACCCAAGGCGTGACCCTTGGCCACCGGCAACAATGAATGCAGCAACTTTGCCTGCTTTTATGTGTTTTATTCCTTCTTTTTCTGCATCAGCAAAGGTCTGTTTTTCTTTTTCATTACTGGGCTTTCGGATAAACGGGGCTGGCTCAAATACAGAGGGTACAATCTCTTCGTTTAAACTATATAGTTTTTTAAGAAGCTCAAAGTCAACCTCTGAAAGTTCTTTAAGCAGTACAGTTTTTTCAGAATCGGAAAGTTCGCTCCAGTATTCAAAAACATGTTCCTGTTTGTAGGAGTAGATTTTTTCAATAATATCCTCGTATCCCTTTAGCGTGATCATAAAGCCTCCATTTAATAAGTAAAACTATATCAGTCTATTATTCTTAAAGTTTTGGATAAAATTTATATTTTAGTTTGTTAGATTTTTTATTTTAGCATAAAATTCCTTATGTGTAAACAAGAATTTAGAATATTTTTACTTTACAAATAATTCAAAACCTTTCACCTGTAAAGCAGAGTAGGGAGGATTGTTATGACAATAAAAAAATCAATTGAAAAGGTAAATACCCTTATTGAATCTCTCCCCTATATTAGAGAGTTTAGTGGGAAAACTGTTGTTATAAAATACGGCGGACATGCCATGGCAGATGAAAATCTGCGCTTATCCTTTGCCAGGGATATATCCCTTCTTAAACTTGTGGGTATTAATCCAGTGGTTGTTCATGGAGGTGGCCCCCAGATTGAAAAGCTTCTTGAGCAGATAGGGAAAAAGTCGGAGTTTATTCACGGCCTCAGGGTTACTGATGATGAAACAATGGACGTTGTTGAAATGGTTCTGGTTGGGAAGGTCAACAAGGAGATTGTGAATAATATACACATTGCAGGTGGTAAGGCAGTGGGGCTTTCTGGCAAGGATGCTGGTCTTATTACTGCTGGAAAGCTTTATCACAATGAGCATGGCCTGGCAATTGATATAGGGCAGGTTGGAGCAATTGAAAAAATTAATCCTGAGATTATTGAAATACTTGAAAAGGACAGGTTTATTCCGGTTATTGCGCCAATAGGTGCTGGAAAGGATGGGCAGACATATAATATCAATGCTGATATAGCAGCTGGTAAAATAGCAGAGGCGCTTAAGGCTGAAAAGCTGATCCTTTTAACAGATATTGAGGGAGTTTTGATAGATGGGAAGCTTGCCACAACTCTTGCATCTGAAAATATTTCTTCCCTTATTGAAAAAGGTATAATTAGCGGCGGGATGATACCAAAGGTAAACTGCTGTGTTGAAGCTGTAAGCGGTGGAGTAAAAAAAGCTCATATTATTGATGGCAGGGTAGAGCATGCTGTTTTGTTGGAGATTTTTACAGACAGTGGTGTTGGTACGCAGATAATATAGAATTGGCAGCTATTATTTTTACAGGTATTGTACGATTAAGATGAAAACAGCAGGAACTCCAGATATTTAAACAGGCTGATGTATAAATAAAATTTTTCATAAGCTTTTTTTAATTTTTTGGTTTGACATGAATCCTTAAATAAATAGATTTGCTCTTGGAGAGTTGTCCGAGTGGTCGATGGAGGCGGTCTTGAAAACCGTTGGGTTCATAGCCCCGGGGGTTCGAATCCCTCACTCTCCGATTACTTTTATTCTCATAGAGCTGGAGAGGTGCCCGAGTGGCCGAAGGGGGTTGCCTGCTAAGCAATTGTATCTTTTAGGTACCGGGGGTTCGAATCCCCCCTTCTCCGAATGAGTTAAAATGGTGTTTATAAAAGAAAAAGTTGAATTGATAAAAAATAAAACAGCTTTGTTAAAAGAGAAACTTCAACAGGTTATCCCTTATATTGCTTATTTCCCCTTTATCGGCTGGTTTTTCCCCATGTGTTTCAGAAAAGATGACAGGTTTCTTCTTTATCATTCTGTTCAGGGTTTTGTTCTTGCTGCTTTTTTCTTTATTGTATCTACTCTTCTTTACTTCATTACTGCTTTTATACCTGCTGGTGGTGGAATTTTTAAATTTGTTATTGTTATGCTTATTTACGCAGGTTATTTTATTTATTTTGTTTTTGCAATTATTGGAACAGTTTTTATGTTGCAAAAACTTGAAAAGGGAATTCCTTTTTTTGAAAAGCTAACAAGTCGTATCCAAATATAAATTGCGTCTGTGGCTCAGCTGGATAGAGTAGCGGACTACGAATCCGTTGGTCGCAGGTTCGAATCCTGCCAGACGCGCATAAAAAAGCTCTTGAGTATTCAAGAGCTTTTTTTTGTTTAGTATGTGAGATAGATTTATTTGAATATAAGTATTTTTTAACAAAGTAATTATTTATATCAACATATTTTCATTATTTACTACTATCATCACCTGATTTTTCTATTCTTTGCTTGACATTTATATATAATTTATTATATTGGTAATGAAAACCATTTTCAATAACAGGAGTGAATATGAGAGGGCAAGGCAGAGGGCATGGATGGCGTGACAGGCTTGCAGGGCGTGGAGCACGAATTACAGGTCCCAGATCTGTTATAATAGGAGTAATGCAAGCTTCTGAGGGACATTTAAGTGCATCTGATATTTATATAAAAGCACATGAGATAAACCCCGGAATAGGCCTTACTACAGTATACAGAACCCTTGATATCCTTTCCCAGGCCGGGATTGTGCAGAAATTTGATTTTGGTGACGGAACAGCAAGGTTTGAGCTTTCAGATGATCCTGAACAAAGCAGGCGTCATCATCACCATCTTGTATGCAGATCCTGTGGCAAAATAACTGATTACACTGATTTTATTAAAGAGGAAATGGAATTTTTAAAGAAGGCAGAAACAGAGCTTTCAAAGAAGCACAATTTTAAAATCGAATATCACATGATAAGATTTTATGGTCTTTGTAAAGAGTGCAATGCTTAATAAGCTGATTTTTTTCTGAGATTAAAAGCAGCTTTTTGCTGTGTTTGATTGGAAATTTCAGGATTTTAAAACAGTTTTCTATAATAAATTTTTAATGGAGGTAGTTTATGCCAGGTGGAGATAGAAGAGGTCCTTTAGGTTATGGACCAATGACTGGAAGAGGAGTGGGCTTTTGTGCAGGATATGACAGAGGCGGATTTGCAGGCTATGGCCAGGGCAGAGGATTTGGCAGGCGAGGAGGCGGTCCCGGTTTTCATAGAGGTAATTTTGGCAGATATGGCAGGGGACGGGGATACAGAAACAGATTTTTTAATGCTGCTCCTGCCATGCCTTATGGGGACTGGGGTTACAGAGAAGTCTTTGAGCTTACTCCTGAGAGAGAAATGGATATGCTGAAAAATGAAGCAAAGGCAATTCAGGAGGAGCTTGATTTTATTCAGGCTCGCATTAAGGATCTGGAGAATATTTCCCAGGGAAACAAAGAAGGATAATTATGAGAGGTGGCAAGGGGAATAACCAGAGAGGTGGTCAGGGGCAAGGGGCTTCTGGCAGAGGGCAGGGTCGGGGTGCCATGGGCGGAACCCGGCCTGGCTCAGGCCCTGGTGGTGCCTGCAAGTGTCCTGATTGTGGGGAGATTGTTGAGCATAAACAGGGAATCCCCTGTTTTCAGGAACGCTGTCCTAAATGCGGTCAGCCTATGATAAGGGACTGATTTTTTTAGTTATAAAAATTTTAGTGAAACAGGGCTTTCTGAAAGAAATACTCTTACGCAAGGGAGATTTCTTTTAGGAAGCCTTTTTTTTATCATGATTAAGAATGAATATTTATTGACAGCAATTTTTACAGCAAATATTTTAAATTTTAAATATTAAAATGTGAGCAGATGATGAAAGTTAGAAATGTTGATAATAATTTTGTAGCTGCAATTGGAAAATCCGGTATATACCCTTTTAGATTAAATATTTGTCTTTATTTTGCTGATGGTTTTTTAATTGATGCAGGCTCAGCTTTTATTTTGAAGAAAATAAAAAATTTTCTTTCAGATAAAAAAGTTGATTGTGTGGGAATAACGCATGTTCATGAGGATCACACAGGTGCTGCTGCATGGATTAAGGAGCATTATAATGTCCCTGTTTATCTTCATGAGGCTTCAATAGAGGAAGCAGCAGTTAAGAGCTCTATCCCTTTATATAGGTTTCTTACCTGGAAAAACAGAAAAGGATTTGCAGCAGATCCAATGCCTGAATTTATTGAAACAGAAAAATATCGATTTGATGTGATTAATTCTCCTGGTCATCATCCGCATCATGTTGTTTTTCATGAAAAAAATAAGGGATGGCTTTTTACAGGAGATCTCTATATAGGGAGGCGCCAGGCTGTTGCTTTTAAGGATGAAAATATTTCAGATTCAATAAACACAATAGAAAGGCTTTTAACACTTGATTTTGATACAATCTTTTGCGGGCATTCCGGTATTATTAAAAATGGAAAGGAAAAATTCAGGGAGAAGCTTGAAATCTTTCTGCATTTAAGAGACAGGGTTAATGCTCTCCAGAGCGAGGGATTAAGCTTTGAAGAAATAGATAAACGTCTTTTCCCTGATAAAAATATATGGGAGCTTATTTCCAGGGGAGAATGGTCTACTTTAAATATGGTAAAGACTGTTTAATCAGCAGAGCAGATGCCTGTCTTTCCCTTTATCTTGCATTATTGTTATACAATTATTGGTAGACAAAATTAATATAAAAAATAAAGTGTCTTAATATAGTGCATTGATTAAATGTTTTTGGAGAGGCTATGATTTCTCTTGAATATAAAAAGAAAGATAATTATATTATTGTGTATTTTGAATCCCCTCTTGATATTAAAACCTCACCTATAGCAGAAAAGAGCTTAGAAATGCTTTTGAACCGGTATGAAAGCTGTAATTTTATACTTAATTTATCCAAGGTTGCCTATATCAATAGTGCCGGATTAGGAGTTATAATTTTAGTTGCTAAAAAACTTGAAAAAAAAGGAAAGGCCTTAAAGCTTACTAATCTTAATAATGCAGTAAAAAAAGTAATTACTATTTTAGATGCTCATAATATTATTGATATTTATGAAGATGAAGAGGAAGCAATTAACTCTCCAATCAGTTAAAAATAATATGTTAAAATTTTTTATTATCATTTGTTCTTTTCTTGTTTTTTTCTGTAATTCTGCAGATAAATTCTATTCTCCATGCCAGGAAAAATGCAAGTATATTGAACAGGATTGTTTGAGCCTCTGTGGTCCGGGAGGTATAAGCTTTACTTTTGATTATGGCTCAAACAGTAAAACAGGTGTATTGTCCTGTCATGAAAGGTGTGGTTTAATATACAGCAGATGTCTGAATGAATGTTTTTTAAGGAAAAAAGATGAAGAATGATATTTGCAGTTTTTTTGACTGGTTTAAAAAATGAAGCTTCTTCTTGTTGGAATTAATTCCAGGTACACTCATTCAAATCCGGCTCTTTACTATCTGGATAAATACATAAATGATTTAAATTATGAAGTTTTTATTCTGGAATACACAACAAGAGAAAAAGCTGACAGCATTGTTTCTTCAATAATGAAGCATAAGCCGGATGTAGTGGCCTTTTCTGTTTATATATGGAACAGCAGTATAATTGCAGATGTGATTGGCAAGCTGAAATCCTCTTCCCCTCATGTAAAGATTGTAACAGGGGGGCCGGAGGTTAGCTATGAACCGGAAGTATTTTTTGATAAGATTGTGTCACCCGATTATATTGTTTGCGGCTATGGTGAGGAGGGTTTTCGCAGCCTTGCCCTTTCCGGATTTGACTCTGCTGAAAAAATTATACACAAAAAAAACCCTTCATTTAACTTAATCCCTTTTCCATATAATGATGTAGATATGGAAAGCCTTAAAAACAGGTTTATTTATTATGAAAGCAGCAGAGGGTGTCCTTTTAGCTGCACCTATTGTCTTTCCTCAAGACAGGATCATAGCTGTGAATACAGGAATTTAACAGATGTTAAAAATGAGATAGACTACTTATGCTCCTTTAAGCCCGTTCTTGTTAAATTTGTTGATCGCACCTTTAACAGTAAAAGAGATCATTACAGAGGAATATGGGAACACCTAACTGAAAATCATTCAGATTCCAAAACCCGTTTCCATTTTGAAATTTATCCGGAGCTTTTGACAGATGATGATATTTTATTTTTAAAATCCATACCTCATGAGCTTTTTCAGTTTGAAATGGGAATACAGTCAACAAGGAATGATACTCTTGCAGCAGTTAACAGAAAGGGAAACTGGCAGAGAATTTTTCAAATTATAAAAACATTGGGTGAGTATGGAAATATTCATCTTCATGTTGATTTGATTGCAGGGCTTCCTTTTGAAAGCTATATAAAGTTCAAGGAATCCTATAACAGGGTTTATGCGCTTAAAGCTGAACATTTTCAGTCCGGTTTTTTAAAAGTTCTTCCAGGCACAAAAATGAGGGACCAGGCTGATGAATACCTTCTGAAATATAGCCTGAAAGCTCCTTATGAAATAATGTCCAACAGGTGGATTAGTGAAATAGAAATGACCTGTTTAAAAAGAATTTCTTTTTTTACGGATTTAATTAGAAATTCAGGAAGGTTTAAGGTATCTGAAAAACTTATGCTAAGTCTTTACAGGACTCCCTTTGATTTTTATGAGGCTCTTGCCAAGGCTTCTGCTGATATTAACACTGGAGCTTTAAGGGAATGGGAAAGCATTGCTTCTTTAATTGTCAGATTATGCGAAAAGGATTTTCCCCATGTATTGGCTGAACTTATGGATTCAATTAAATGGGACTGGTGTCTGTCAATGAAAAGTCATTATTATCCGAATATTTTAAAGTCAGATTTAAACCTTGAAGCAAAGCGGGATGGCTATAAATTTTTTATAGAAAAATCCTCTAAAAATATTATAAGCTTTAATGAATTTACTTTTACTCAAAATGAGCTAAAGAGATCTGTTTTTTTTCGTCCGGAGACTGATATTTTTAGAGATAAGTATATGAGCAATAGAGATGCCCTTATTCTTCCTGACAAGAGGATTGTTTTTTTTAATAGCAGAGGTGATTAGCTTCCTGTATCATAATGGTAATGCTTCTAATCCAGACAAAGCCTGAATTAGAAGCATATCCCAGTGTTATGAATTCAATATCAGTGTATTTGCCTTATATGGTTATTATTTCATATCCGGAGGCTATGTATTTTTCCATGGGTGGATGACCCGACATGCTTCCATCAATGGGGTAGCCCCTGTCTTCACATATTTTTAAAGTGTTCATTTTTGCAGCACATCCTTTGCATACAGCATCAAGTATGTTGCTGCTGACACATTTGTTGAAAAGCTCATAAAAGGGAGTTTCAGGCTTTTGAAAATCTTCAATCAGCTTTGTAGCAGCTCCTTCTATGATTAGCTTTACATCATGATCTTTTTCATGCAGGTCAATAGCATTTAAAAGGGCATGTGCAAAACACATAAGTTCTCCATCAAAAGCAAATATGGCTATTTTTTTCATTTAATTCTCCTGTATTAAATAGAATTTTCGTTCTTAATAGATCGATTTGTTATAATACAAATAGATTGAAACATTAGTTTTAATTATTTGTAAACTAAACTTTATTAATAATCAGTTGTTAATAAAAAAAAGAGTGACATGTTCTAACTGATTGTATTTAATTATTTTATAATAAAAAAAATAAAGTTATATAAAGATATGAAAAAAATAGAATCTGAAAATAACATGGAATTAACTTCTTATAAATCCTTTCAGGATATATATAGCTATATCAATGCAATACCCGCGCTTTTTTGGAGTATTGATATAATTAAAAATAAAATTGAGTATATAAATAAATATGCCCTTCCAGGCCTTGGAGAAAATTCACACTTCATTATACAGAATCCTGAATTTGCAGATCAGATGATTGTTGAAGAGGACAAATATATTTTTGAATCTTTTATGAAAGATGTTAGAAATAAAAAACCCGGGCTCGCTGTTTTTAGAATAAAGCTTTATGATGGAACAATAAGGTGGTTTAAAATTTCAGGAAGCCCTGATATTTACAGATCCAATTATTATGTTGGATATGTAATGGATATTTCAGAAACTGCAATTTTTATACGTACCATTGACAACACTGATGCATCAATGGTTAAAAAAATAAATATTTTTAATAATCCTGTTTTTCTTATAGCTTTTGATGATAAGCATATTCATGCCTGTAATAGCACAGCCTGTAAGGTTTTTGGGCTTAAGCCGGAAAACCTTATGTCCATGGTTTTTGAAGATATAGTTCTAAGTGATATATCGCAGTATTTAAACAGCATTTACGAAGAGATTATTTTTTCAGGTCACTGGAGTGGAGAGCTTACTTTTGTAACATCTTCAGGGGATGAGTTTTTATCAGAGGCATCCATACGCCCCCTTCATGTGCGCGGGGGAAACCTTTTGTGGGTGTCTGTTTATAATATTCCGGGAGTTGCAAAAAAAACTTCTGTCAGAAAGCCTATAATTCATTCCAAGGAAATAGATATAAAGGGATTACTTCGCAAAACAATAGCTGCTGCTAAAAAAGGAAGCATAACAGGTATTCTTGATTTAATTCTTGCAAACCAGCCTATCCCTGGTCTTGCAAATGCTGTGCTTTATTCAGACATTCATGTTGATGATGGGATTGTGCATGTCTGGGGTGCTGGTGAAGCATTTAAGCCTCTTGCACCTGCTTTTTCACACCCCTATGAAGGAACAATTGCAGAAAATATTGTAAATTATAATCTTAATCATATTATTGTGGAAAATACCTTTGAAAGCATAAAGCCTGTGGATTGGGCAATCTTTATACCACACGGAATAAAATCATATTTTGCAAAACCTTTTTTTACAAAAGAAAAAATTACAACAGTTCTTATTTTCTGTTCAACAGAACGGTCTGTATTTAATGAAGAAAATGTCAAGTTTTATGATTCCCTCTATCCTGTTTTTGAAAACAGTCTTGAAGTTTTTAAAAAAAGAAAAGAGAGGAAATAATTTTAAAGACAACCACTTGTTTATAAAAGTTCTGCTGTTTTAATTTTAAAAAATCATACCTGTTTTATGGAAAACTTCAAATAAATATTTTAAGAATATCTTCTTTTGTTTTAAATGACTAAAAAATTGGATTTTTTGCATAATTTCTGTGTTTTTTTTAAATATGTGCAGTTATTTGTTATATTGATTTATCAAAGTTGATAAAAAGGATCTTATATTGAAACGATTTTGAAATTTTGTTGAGCAAAGTAGATTTTTGAGAAAGTGGTAGTACCAAATAGATGAAAAAATCCAATATTTACTGTTTTATTGTTGACTGGCTCAACCACTTAGGGTTTATTTTATATAAAAGCTAAATTGGTGGGACTGGTTTTGTGAATATGATTGAAAAAAAGGGTTTGCCTGACCAGATTCTGAAATTTATTAGTGATAATAATTTGAGTCAGGGCGAAGCATTGCCTTCTGAAAGAAAATTGTCTGAAATATTCTGTGCAAGCAGAAATTCAATCAGAGAATCCCTGAGACAGCTTGAAGCCCAGAATATTGTGAAAATTCGCCCAGGCAGTGGATGTTATGTTAATACATGGGGAATAGAATTTTTTGCCAACCCTGAACCTGATCTCAATCAAATGGCTCTCCAGAATCTGGAGGCTCGTCTTGCTATTGATCCTGATATTATGCAGCTTGCACTTGAAAGAATTAATGAAAAGGAGATAAGCCGCTTAAAAGGAATGCTTGTAAGGCTTAGCAGGGCTATCCTTTCCAGGGATATATCTGCTATAATTGATGAGGATAACCGAATAAGAATTACTATTGCCTGTTGTACAAAAAACAGGGTTTTGGCTCTTCTGGTAAGAGAGATGGAAAACAGCAATTATGCTGTGTGGTCGCTTTTAAACAGGCTTCCGGATGAAGATCTTAATCGTATTTTTGGCACATACGTTAAGGTTGTTAATTGTATTGAGTCAAAAGATTCCCGTTTGGCAAAAGAGGAAGTACGTAATCAGATAACCATGATTTTTTCATTTTTGCGTTCATTGTCAGTTGAAGATGAATTCATGGGACAGGAGGAGAACTTTGGTTAACAGAAAGGAGTTTATTTCCAGAATTTTCAGAAAAGAAACTATTGTGGATACTATAAAGTCTGTTAAGCCTGTTTTTTCTTTAGTTTTGCCAGAAAGTGAGGATTTCACAGAATCTAACGATATGCATGTTCCCGAGCTTACAGGGGATATGGTTTATTTTGAAGCAATGAGGCTTGGAATTGATCCTTCAAATTTTACAATAGAGGAGCTTAGGCAAAAGATTCTTAATGAACTGTCAGCGGTTCCTGATTAAAGCATCCCCCGGGTTGTGTTGAACGGCGACAGCGCAGCCTGTGACGGATATAAAACATTTTAAAGGAGATTGCCATGGGAGATTATGGTAAAAATTATCTCGAGGAGCGTAAACTTGTTAAAAGATGGAAGGGCCCAATCCCTGCCATTGTAGCGCTTGTTCTTACGTTTGCTGTTTTTTATGCTACCTGGTGGATTTTTCAGGACCCCAGGGGGCTTATGAGGATGTACACCCCCTATGTGGGATACATGTACACCAGGTGGTGGCTCATAGTTCTTATATGGATGGTTTATCTGTTTAATTTCTGGCCCTTTAAAAGGGAGTGGGTGTTTAAAACTCATCCATTGATCAAAGGTATTGTTCTTACATCAATATCTGTGATTGTACTGGTTGTGCTTATTAAGGGATTCTTTGAAGGCTTTCTTGGAAATTTTGGTCTGGCATATTTTAACCCTGACCAGCTTACAAAATTGCCTGGTATTACAGAGTTTTTTGCAATTGAGTATTCAGCCCTTGCGGTTCTTATGTTTGCGGCTATTGCTTCCTGGCTTAGCCCTGCATGGATTGTGGCTTTAGAAGAGTCACCATGGGGAAAAATGCCTCAGCCTGCAAAAGGTTTAAGTATTCTTGTAATGACTTTCTTTTTAAGTACAATTGTATATTTTGTTACAATGCACCCTCATATGGGTATCCTTTATTATCCATGGCAGTATTTTTCATCAATTGCGCCTCCATATTGGGAGCAGTTTGCTGATACTGTATCAGGTAACTTTCATGTTGCATGGATTATGTGTTGTACAGTTGTAGTATGGCTTGTTGAAACTATCTGGGAAAGGTATCCTTTTAGTCTTATAAAGAATACTGCATTAAGAAGATTTACTGCATTCTTTGGTATAATAGCGATTGCTCTTGCTATGCATTTCTTCTTTTATTTTGTACAGGAGCTTATGTATGGTGAGGCTATTAGGGGTACAAGACGTGACGCAGCTCCGGACTGGAGATGGCTCCATGTTGGTGAGATGGCAGTATTTCTTTTGGTTCCTGCTCTTTTCATTAAGTTCTACTGCGGTAACTGGCCTAATAAGTTCAGTCTCCCAGGGAATGTTATGGCAAGAACAGGTATAACAATCATTGCGGGAATAGCTCTATACTATTTGTATTATAGAACTTCACACCTTTTCCTTGGAACACAAAAGGGTTTCTCTCATCCACAACAGTTCCCTATGATTCCAACTATATGGTTAATCAATATATGGCTGGTGCATCACTGGTTTATGGATAACTGGCCTGCATGGAAGATGGTTCCAAAAACTGCTGAAGAGATTGCAGCTGATGAGCAGAAAGCAGCAGAACAGATTAAGGCTGTTAAGTGGAATCCTTCTCTTGGATGGGGTCTTGGAGCAGGGGTAGTCGCAGGGGTTGTGTTTTACTTCATTACAGTTGCTTTACTGCCAGTATTATATAAGGCAATTGATATAATACCTAAGTAAGCCCGTTAATAATTGATAAGGAGGACACAAATGTCTGATAATAAAATGAACAGAAAAGATTTTTTAAAGGGCGCTGCCATGGGGCTTGGCGCAGGGGCTGTTGGGGCAATGGGTTTGTATTCCTATTCCCCAATGAGAAAAAAGCATTTCCCTGAAATTTCAAGAAAGCTTGAAGATTTGGGTGTTTGTAAAAGTGTTCATGTAACAAATATTTCTGAAACAAGCTGGTTTGATAATGGCGAACTTATGGGCGACATTCAAAAAGCAGGGGGACTCCTTGTAAACCAGTATGATTATAACTGGCCACCTTTTGGAGATGGCACAGGTCTTGGTAAGGGTAGCTATAAAAGCGGAATTAGTAAAATTAAGCATCTTTTGCCAAACAGGCTTGAGGAAGCATGGGATATTACTGAGAAGCTTTCTGTAAATCCTCAGAATGCAGGTGGTTTTGCAGCTCTTATTGAGGTTGAGGAGATGAGCGGCAGAAAGAGAAAATTCCTTCTTGATTCAGGCTGGTCTTTTAAATGGATGGATGAGTGTTTTAAGCGTGAAGGTATAGACAAAATGCTGGCTAATAATGAAATTGAAGCCATTTTTGTTTCCCATGAACACTTTGATCATTACTGGGGCATACCTGTAACTTATAAGTATAATCCATATATTACTACTTATATACCTGAAGGGTTTTATTCAGAGGGGCTTCAGTATGTTAAGGATGCTGGTCACAAGGGTAAGCTTATAACAGCTAAAAACGGACTTAACAAAATAATCCCTGGTTTTGCTACATATGTTTTTGATGTACCGATTATATGTCGTGTATTTGGGGAACAGTCGCTTTACTTTAATGTTAAGGACATAGGTATGGTGAGTATTACAGGGTGCTGCCACCAGGGTATTATCCAGTTTGCTGATACAGCATACAGGGAAATGGCCTATGAAGGAGACAAGCTTCATGGAATATATGGTGGTCTTCATATTTCTCCATTCGAAGATTGGGATCCAAAATACGATGACCTTGTAATATCCCTTGGTAAATACGGATTTGAAAAGATAGGATGTAACCATTGTACTGGTTTACTCTGTGCGAAAAAGTTTATTGAGCAGGGCTATCCTGTGGTAAGAGGAACAGCCAGATTCAGAACAAAGGATACTTCATATCTTGGCAATGGGGATACTATAAAATTTGGAGCTTAATTTTATAGTTGTAAAATTATAGCTGAAAGCGGATAATAATTTTAGCCTGGTTTGATCTTTTAAAATGGACAAACCGGGCTAAATTAAGTATTTTAAGTGTATTCTTAAAAAATAGGAGGAGAGTAATGAAGAGACTCTTTGTTGTTTTAACACTACTATTGTTTTTTTCAGCCTGTGGCACATCGGTTTTACCTGAAATGAAAGACTTTATGAGTGCTTTTGGTTCAAAGGAAAAAGTAGCAGTTGTTGTTGAAAAATATGCAGCAGATTCGGAAATTGTTCCTAAGGCTTTGGAGATATGTGAACTCGGAACACCTAATATCACTAATACAGAGAAAAAAGATGGGATGGTTCTTTATACTGCTGAGGCTGTAGTTGAGGATTGTGAATCCTCTGAAACAGCTGTTGGAACTATAAGAATTTTTGATATTGGCTGGAAAGATGGTAAAATTGTTTCATTTGAGTGGCAAGGCCCCAAGGGTGGAGCAGTGGAGTATTAAGCTGTTAAAAAGTCTTTATTTCATATAAGAGGGAAAGTGAATTTTATCCCCCCAATGATGTCCTCCATCATAGGGGGGGATTTTTATTTTTTAAATAATTTTATGGCATAGATATGGTTTTTACTGGAAATTATTTCTGGCTATCATCTGACCACCTGCTATTTTAATAATATTTTATAAGAGGATAATCTCATGGATTTTAAAAATCTCCTTCCAGGAAAAGTAAAGCCTGAAACTTCTGGTGATATGCAAAACATTTTTAAGAACATTATTTATTTGACCAATTATTTTCCTGCATTGAGAACCGGGTTGGGGTGGAAAGGAATTTTCAGGATTGCACATGAGCGGGAGTGCTGGACAATTAAGGTAAAGGAAAATCCCGGAGTTTATGGTGTTATATTTGACAGGGGCGCTGTTACAGCTGATTATGTTTTTTCATCCTTTGCCCTTTTTTACTTTCCCGATCCTGATGAGGATGTGCTTGAAAACTTTTCTTTAAATGGAGCGCTTTTTACTCAGCAGGATGATTATGTTTCCCTTATAAGGGAGTTTCCCTATCATAGTGATTTTTGCAGCTATTATTATATTGGTGATTTTTATATTACATATTCTCCGAAAAATTCTACGCTTTTTGCAGGAATTCAGGGCTTGTCACAAAATCGTATAATTTCGCAAGCAGGAATTAAGGTGCCTGGTGATGATAATTTTCTTGTTAAGCCTGGTGAGGCTGAGCAGGATTTCCCCTCCTTTAAGTACTGTCTTGAAATATTTGATGTTATTGCTTCATCTCTTTCCTATCAGCTTAAGATGAATCCCTCTTCAATGTACTACAGAACTGATCCGGGCGTTCAGGTTATATATGGTTCAGATGAGGACCAGGCATATAGCGAAGCTGATGATATTGTAATTGAATCTTTAATTCTTGGGTTTGGGGAGGCTGTTGCAGATGATGCCAGCTTTAGCAGGATCTATGGAATTAAATCTCCGGGTGATCCTCTTTCCTCCATGTCCTGGGTAAGGGATAAGGGGGAAATTCCTGAAAGGTTTTCAAAAGCAAAATGGTGGCAGGGGAGCGAGGCTGCGGGTTCGCTTTCAATGGATAAGGGGCTGCTTGGAATCAACCACAGACCACCACTCTATGTTGTGTCCGGATTTTTGGGTTCAGGCAAAACAACTTTTATACGGAACTTTATTGAGTTTCAGGCTCAAAAATATCTTTTTACAGCTGTAATTCAAAATGAATTAGGCGAGATTAGTCTTGATGGTGCAATGCTTTCCGGTGACAGCAAAGTTCTGGAAATGGATGAGGGCTGTGTGTGCTGTACCCTTGCAGGTAATTTGAGAAAGGGCATAAAATCAATACTTGAAGATTTTTCTCCGGACTGTATAGTTCTTGAAACAACAGGTGCTGCTAATCCACAGAACCTTCTTGATGAGCTGGTTGACCTTAATGATCTGGTTAGATTTGATTCTGTAACCACACTTGTTGACTGTGATAATCTTGAGGAATCTCTGGAAAAGTATTCTATTGTTTCAGAGCAGATCAGGACTGCTGATGTGATTATTCTTAACAAGCTTGATATTGTTAGTGAAGAAAAAAGGGACATAGCTGAGAAGCTTATTAGAGGAATTAATAAAAGGGCGTTTATTGTTCATGCGGTAAATGGTGTAGTTAATCCTTCTATTGTTTATGGCAGTGAAGAGCGCACAACGAAATTTTCCCTAAAAGACGGGAGTCATCATAATCATATGGATGATGGAATAGAAACAGTAAGTATAAGGTTACATGAAAGCCTGGACAGAGCCAGGTTTTGTGAAATGATAGAGTCCCTGGGGGATAATGTTTTTCGCATAAAGGGAATAGTGGGTTTTGATGATTCAGAAAATTCAGAAATATTTCAGTATGTTTGTGGCAGGTATGATTTTTCACCATCTGATATTGCTGCACAGTCTGAAAGATACCTTATATTCATAGGGAAAGATCTTAATGACAAAAGCCTTGGCAGTTTTGCTGAAATGGGGAAACTAACAAGGTAAATATATTTTAGTTTTATTTGGGCTTATTATTAGAAGAGTATAATAAATAAAAAACAGAGGAAGTAGTTGTATGGAAATAATTGAAAGAGGGGGTATTATGATGTACCCCATAATATTTGCCTCAATAATTGCTATTGCTGTAATAATTGAAAGAACTTATGTTATTTTTATAAAAACAAAATTTTTAGGAAAGGAAAAAATTAAGGAAATGTTCCGTCTTGCTGAGTCAGGGGACAGGCAGGGTGCTTTGTCTTTGATGAAGAAGGAGGAGTCGATTTTTGCTTCTTTATTTGTTGCTGTTCTGGAGGAGACAAAAACAGAGGAGATGGAGGATGCAGCTGTGCTTTCCGGTGATGATATACTTTTTTCTCTGGGAAGAAGGCTGGAGGTTTTATCCGTGCTTGGTTCTGTACTTCCTCTTATGGGGCTCTTAGGTACTGTTCTTGGTATGATAAAGGTTTTTACCAGGGTTGCCACTGCTGGTGATGCTGCTAATATTGCTATTTTAGCTGGTGGTATCTGGGAGGCTCTTATTACAACAGCTGCAGGCATGATGATAGCAATACCTGTGATCCTTTTATATCATTATTTTATAAGAACTCTTGAAAAAATTTCTCATGCTTTGCAGCAAAAGGTTTCAGCCCTGATTTTTATTCTGAAAAAAAAGGAATCCTGATGTGGTACGTTTTAAGAATATAAAAAAGCCTGGGGCTGGTGCTGAAATCAACATGACCCCGTTGATTGATATAATATTTAATCTCCTTATTTTCTTTCTTATTACTGCTGCAATAACAGTAAAGGGGATTAAGCTTGATCTGCCAGAGGCTGATACATCTGAAAAAATGCCTGCAAAAAGCTGGGAGATAGTTATTGATGAGCAGGAAAGAATAATATTTAATAATGCAACAATTGATATTGAAAGACTTAGACGAATAATGGATGCAGAAAGAAACAGACCCTCAGAGGAGAGAGTTACAACTGTTATTGTAAAGGCAAGCCGCAGGGCAAGCTTTGGGAAATTTGTCTCTGTAATGGATATTGCGCGGCAATATGGTTTTTATGATCTTGTTATTGCTACTGAGCCAGGAGTAACTGTGCCTTGAAGGAGAAGAGAATTTTTTTTATTGCCATTGCTGTTTCTGCACTTTTGCATTTTTATTTTATTACAGAAGGAATTATGCTTCCATCATTTAATTCAGGCTATATAGAAATACCTGTAACTTTTATTCCTGGTGCAGAAAGGGATATTACCCCTGATCTTAAAAAAACAGAAGAGAAACAGATTGCAGTGCCTGAGGACAGGCCTGAATCAAAGGGGTATTACAGTGCTGCTGGCAGGGATCGGCTAATGAAGCGTTATTTAGAGATGATTGCAGAGGATATTGATAAGAGAAAGTTTTCTCCGGCAGAGTCTGAATACTATGGCCTTATAGGGAATGTTACAGTTGGCTTTAATATTACTGCAGAAGGTTTTTACCGCAATATTTCCATACTTAGCCCTTCAGGGGATGAGTTATTGGATAAAACAGCCTTGAATGCAGTTGCTGATTCAAGCGGGAAGATAAAAAGACCTCCTGCTACAGGTAAACAGGCTGTAAGAGTATATATAGTAGTAAAGTATCAGTATGGTCTTTGATTTAAAAGATATTGTTTAAAATACCTTGGTATTCCATTCTTCTTCCAGTGTTATTTCCCACTCATCCAGGTAAATATTAAAAATCTAATGCTTAATCCTATGACAGGTTCAATTTTGATTAAAATTAACTTGACAAAGGCATTGATATGCCACATAAGTTTAGAATGTGTAAAGTAATATGTTTTATTATGTGGTCTCCTTTAAGTTCAGATAATAGTAAATGATATAATCTGTAAGTATATAAGTTTTTGTTAATAATATCTGGGCTGGGGAAATTGGTATTGTCCCCCCAATGTTAATGATTCCTGTTTTTTAATTATTCCGAAACCCTGTAAGGGCAGATTAATACTCTGCCTGATTTTTAATTTTTTCTGATTTTAGGCCTTATTTATAATTTTTTTAAAAAATGGTAGAGAGAGGTTTGTATGCAGACTAAAGGGAAAATGTTTTATGGGTGGTGGATAGCAATTGCTACATTTTTTATTCTTTTTGTTGGATTATGTTCAGGATTTTATACAGTATCGGTTTTTTTAAAACCTTTTCAGGACACCTTTGGATGGACGAGCACTCAGATTTCGCTTGGTTTTACAATAGCAGCTCTTCTTGTGGGGCTTTTGAGTCCTGTTGTGGGAATAGCAGTAGATAAGCTGGGTGTTAAAAAGGTTCAGCTTGCAGGGGCGCTTATTACAGGTACAGGGCTTCTTCTTGCCAGCATGATTTCCCAGCTCTGGCACTATTATTTAATCTATGTTTATATGGCAATTGGTCTTGCAAGTGTGAGCCTTGTTCCTGCTCAGACTATTATTTCCTACTGGTTTGACAGGAAAAGGGGTACAGCCATGGGCCTCATAATGACAGGTGTGGGTCTTGGTGGTATGGTTATGGTCTATGTTGCCAGTTTTGTTACAGAAAATTATGGCTGGGAAAATGCCTATCGCTTTCTTGGTACTCTTGTTCTTGTGCTTGTGGTTCCTTTGGTTCTTTTTGTACTTAAAAATAAGCCTGAGGATGTGGGTTTTCTTCCTGATGGAGCTGCTGTTGCAGGGGGAGGAGCAGAAGCAGGCGATACATTAAAAAGTTTAAATGTGAAAGAAGCTTTTAAAACATTATCTTTCAAGTTTACATGTTTGTTAATGTTTTTATTTAGTATAGTGCTTGGCGGATTAACAATGCATGCTATTGAATTAATCAGAAGCTATGGCGTTTCCAATGCAAGCACAATGTGGAGTCTTGCTTTGGGATTTAGTGTACTGGGTAGGATTTTCTTTGGCTTGTTGTCAGACAGAATGTCCAAAAAGCTGCTGGTTTTTATTACCTGGGTTCTGCTCTTTCTTGGTTTTGGATCAGTTATGTTTGTAGCAGGGAACCAGCTTCTGGTGTGGGGATTTGTAGTTTTTTATGGGCTGGCAATTGGTTCTTTTGTAACTTTAATACCTCTTTTTGTGGGTGATCTTTTTGGAGTTGAGCATTTTAGTAAACTCATTGGCATAATCGGGCTTATGCAGGTTATTGGTTTATCTGTGGGTTCTGTTCTGTTTGGTAAAATTTATGATGCCAATCAGTCATACGAGCTTGCAGTAATGATTGTTATAGGGGTTGCTTTGGCTGGTGCTCTTGTTACTGTGCTGATTAGCAAACCTGAAAGATAGGCTTAATAGAACTATAATCTCCATTAAATTTTCAGAGGGGCACTTTGCAGCGGTTTTTGCAGTAAACCGGGCATTGTGCCCTTTTTGTTTATCCGCCTGACTTTAAATAAAAATCCAAAAATTTCTTTAAGAGACATAATAATTGCTTAATCTCATAATGAAAATTGCCGAAGTATTATTATAACCTGAATTATAGCTAATTGCCATGAATATAAAAAAAACAATTATT
>JBBAGC010000004.1:0-24136 GCA_041655115.1 Spirochaetota bacterium
TTTTTGCCATGACAGCGATGGGTCTCGACATCAGCGTGATCCAGTCGTAATATTCGTTCGGTGCCATTCCCTCGAAAATCTCCGGCGAGATGTCAATTCCAGCGGAAAAACTTCTGCCCGCGCCGGTGATGATAATGACCCGCACGTCCTTGTCTTCGTCGAGATCCAGCAGCGCCTGCTCCAGATCCCGGGCAAGCGTCTCATTGAACGTGTTGAGGGCTTCAGGCCGATTCAGCGTGATCGTTCCAATCAATCCATCATCCGTTATTTCCGCTAAAACCGTTTCATATTCATAGGCCACGTTCCCGTACCTCCTCCACGTCGTGGGATGGTTTGGGGTCAAATCCGATCCAACGAGTAATGTTTTCAACAGGTTCACGGGTGCTGGTGATCCTATTGGCAATGTTGTCACCGTCCGGGAATCCGATCGAAATTGCTATAACAAGACGCTTGGATTCCGGGATATCCGCATATTTCCTTACTATTTCCGGATACATAACGCCTTGATCCTGAACACAGGTACCAAGCCCGCAGTGCATCGCGGCGAGGCAGATGGTCTGTATGACCGCCCCTACATCAAGAAGCGGCCCCGATTCGGACAACTGTTTGTCAACACAGATATACATTGCAACGGGGGCTTCAAAGTGCCGCAATCCGCGCTCCATCCACTGTGCCCTTTTTTCCTTGTCTTCTCTTGAAATGCCCATAATCTGAAAAATGTGTTTTCCCAATTCCGCCTGACGCTTCCAGTAGGCGCTGCCCCGTTCCCAGCTTATGAGACTGTATTCTGAATGGGGACTTTCACCTGCCCTGAATTGTTCAATCACCTCGTGACGGATGTTCGAAAGGGGTTCCCCGGTGACCACAAAAAACTCCCACGGTTGGTTGTTTACAGCAGAAGGAGCCTGTACAGCGGCCTCCAGAATCTCGCCTATGATTTCTTTCGGCACCGGGTCAGGCTTATATCCTCGTATGCTTCTGCGCGTCTTGATGGCATCAAGTATGTTCATGACTTATTCCTTTTCAGATGTGACGTCCTCGAGAAAAATCGAAAAACGTCCGATGAGAGACGGCTTTGTAAAAAGCTCCTTGAGGCAAGGAGCGTCCATCCTGAGGAACGGGCGTACCCCGGGGTACGCCGCAGTGACGAAGGAAAGAGCGCGGTTGAGCATCCGGCCATAGTACATAGCACCGGAGGCATGCCTCCGGTGCTACGGTACAAAACCGTCAGATTTCGGTGAAGACGATGTCACTGTCTTCCGGGATGGGTATCACAACCACGGGTATTTTTGAAAGTCCCGCCACCTTCCTGGCGACGCTGCCGAAGAAGGGGTGCGTGCTCGAACCCTTGCCGTGAGAACCGATGAAGATCAGATCGGCGCCGAGCTTCTGTGCCTGTTTCAAAATCTCTTCGGCAGGATTTCCCTCATAAACCAGGATCGAGCCTACCCGCATGACGCACTCGGGTGATTCGTCGACATGGGAATCACAGAACACGCGAAGTCTGTTTTCTATATGTTCTTTCAGTTCTTGCACGACTTTGGCATGGTGGCCTTTGGGCAGATAGCCCTCAACGATGGACTTAGCCCAAGGTCCCATATCTTCCATTATGTGGACGATGTTGATCATGGCGTCGTATTTTTCGGCGCAGCTCAAGGCGAATCGGTATGCGTACGCTGAATTTCTGGACAGATCACTCGCGTAAAGGATACTCTTTATGTTCGGCAGCATGGTGTTCTCCTTTTCTTCATCGGTGTGGGCACAACAGCATCTCTTTTTATTTTTTTACCCATACTATATTTTCGGCAACGGGGTGTCAATCGCGAAAAAACTACCGAAAAACGTTATGAACCATTACTGTATCCCATACTTCTGTTTTTTTCTGATCAGCGTTGATACATCGATTCCGAGTCTCGCGGCTGCCTCTTTCAGGGTTCGTGTTCCTTTGATCCGCGACCGGATCACGTCTTCTTCGAAATGTTCCATCTGTTTCCGTAATGTTCCCCTGCCCGGGGTAAAATCATGCTTGTTTTTGCGGCCGTTTGTTGCTTCGTTTAGCAGCGCCCGTTCAAAAGTATTGGTATATTCGAATTCGTCACCGATCTGTTCCTCTACGGTCTCGATCTCAATCGTGTCATGTGTTGACATTATGACGAGACGTTCTATGACATTTCTTAATTCCCGGATATTTCCGGGCCAGTGGTACTTCATTATAAATTTCAGAAGTCCCGGCGCGAAATAGCATGCCTTATTGTATTTACGGTTGAATTCATCAAGAAACTGCAGGGCCATAGGAATGATGTCATCCCTGCGATCGCGGAGAGGCGGGATAGTAATCGTGATTACATTCAGTCGATAATACAGATCATTACGGAATTTTCCCTGGCTGATCAACTCTTCCAGGTTTGAATTCGTCGCTGAGATAATCTTGGCGTTTGTGCGAATGACCTTTGTGCCGCCGACGCGGTAGAAAGTCCTGTCTTGTATTACGTCGAGCAACTTCACCTGGAGGTTCAGAGGCATTTCGCCTATTTCATCCAGAAACATCGTGCCGTTACTCGCGAGTTCAAAGAGACCCGCTTTACCCTGTTTGCCGGCATCGGTGAAAGCTCCCGCTTCATAGCCGAAAAGTTCTGATTCCAGCAATGTTCCCGGAATAGCCCCACAATTTACTTTAATGAGAAAGCTTTCAGAGTTGTCCGTATTTACATTGTGCATGAATCTGGCAAGAAAATCCTTTCCGACACCTGTTTCACCAAGCAGCAAAACCGGTGTATCAAAAGAAGCAACCTTGATCGCCTTTTCATAAATATTTTCCATCACCCTACTGCGAGCCTCGGCAACATACTTGTTCGCCTGTTGGAATTCTATTACTCTCAACTGATTTTTGAGGCCGGTGGTTATTGAGGTTACCTTTGCAAGCTTGTCTTTCAGAGCGAGAAGCTCCGTCATGTCGCGGACTGTACAGATAACCCGCTCGAGTTTGCCGTCGACATACACCGGCGCACCAGAGACCAGGCAACTTTTCCCCTTGTAGTAATCAATAATCATGG
The DNA here is from genome assembly GCA_041655115.1 of Spirochaetota bacterium. Taxonomy (GTDB): domain Bacteria; phylum Spirochaetota; class UBA4802; order UBA4802; family UBA5550; genus JBBAGC01. The sequence continues at coordinate 3,054 of JBBAGC010000004.1, forward strand.
AGGCCATCTTGCCTGTTTCGAGTACCTTGAGTGTGCAGGATTTTGGCACAATCCCGCTGTCAACCAGATCCTGAACCGTTTTCCCGATTATTTCGTGTCTTTTTATGTTGGTCATCTCCAGGAACGCGTCGTTGACATAGAGCGTGTGGCCCGCGCCGTCGGTTATATAGCAGCCGTCATACAGGCTATCGAGCATTTTGTCATTGATGATTTTTTTCTTTGATGAGATGGCGATCTGGTCCAGAATGTGGTCATATTCCGAGTGATCCTGGCAGAAAATCATGTAATTCAGTCCTTTTTTCTCCTTGACTCGTACAATGTCCATGGATAGCAACAGGCCGTTTTCCATTCTCACATATCCTGAAGCAGAGATTTTGCCAGGTGGAATCATCGGCATCGTCGGGATCAGGTGTGTGATATTCTTTCCTACAAGCCATTCTTCTGAACGTAACAGAACACTTGCCATTTTATCATTGATATATTGCACAGAAAAATTTCCATCGAGCAGGGCAAAACCAAAGGACAGCTCTTTAAAATCGTTCATTTCTATTTTCATTGGTATTTCCTCGCTGTTCAAGAGTTCTGACATAAACCCCCGTACACGATCCACTTCCCGGAACAAAAATCATGCCGCAGGCCATATACTGTCAATAGCATTGCATATGCAAATATGCAATCTCTTCAATCCGGCATATGCAAATATGCAAGTCCATTCCAAATATCTAGAACAATCAGCATGATGGCATCATCGTTAAGCGATTCATCCCATAATGAGGTTGCAGTTTTGCAATTTTTCAAGTTTCCTCAAGTACGAAACAGCTCATCCGTAGAAGCTATTCCGGCTATTCCGGAACTTTCTGAGATTCAATAGCAAGAATAAGACCTTTGCGTGCGCTCATTTTTCGTCTCAAGGGGGACGGAGACACACCCGGCAGAACCAGGCTGCCAACGTGGCATAAAAAGTGCAAAAAGTTCAAGAAGAAGGATAAACAGTACCCTTCGGTAAAATCGGACCGTCACATACGTGATGCAACAGCTCTATACTGATTCTGCAAGAAGGCAGGATATGAGCAGGTGTTCCGGAGGGAATCATGACCCGAGACCTTTAATCTTGTCATTTCGAGGAGCGTCGCGACGAGAAATCCATGTCCCGAGCAAAGCGAGGGATCTTTTAGACTTCTCACATGCGTTCGAAGTGACGGGGGGACGTTCGAAGTGACGAGGGAGAGGTCGAAACGACAGGGGAGAGGTCGAAGTGACGGGGGAGAGGTCGAAACGACACAATCGATAGTTTTTCAATAAAGGTCTCGAGCCGGCATCATGGCCTGGAAGGGAAGATTCCTGTTTTGGTTTGCTTCAACACAACCGGTGAGGAATGTGGCTGTATGACCATGGATCCACGTAGGAGTGATGAGCGCCTGTGGCCTGTCCGGGATACCCGGAGCACCCGCGTTCGTTTTTACCATCAAAGGAGAGTGAGGAGGAGGAGCTATGAGTAAAAAGTTTTTGGAAAGTGAAGTCACCCGCAGAGAATTTCTCAAAACAACGGTAGTAGGTGGGGCCACCATTGGAGCGACATTGTCACTCATGCCGGGATTGAGCCTGGCGCAGGCTCGGAAAAAAGGCGTCTACACGATGAAGTATGACTGTTACATCGGAGAGACTGCGGAACCGGCGGTGCTTGACAACTGGTATCTTGATGAAATCGCGAAACGAAGCGATGGCCGGATCGTAATTCAGAAGTTCTGGTCCGGTTCCCTCAGGAGAGTCGGGCAGCATATGCAGGCCATTAAGGACGGCCTCTCTGAAATATCGATGATCTCCTACGGCTACTATCCCTCTGAAGTTCCCATCAGCAGAGGACTCGAGTGGTACTACAAGGGATGCGACAATGCCGACACCCTCCTCTATGTCTGTCGGGACATATATGACATGTACCCCGAACTTCGCGATGAGTGGGAAAAGAGAAACAACGCCCAGGTGCTGTATTTTACTAACTGGAGCTACGGGCCTCTCATGATGAAGGACCCCATCACGACCATTGATGAGCTGAAAGGGAAACGGGTCCGCGGCTATGGCGTCGGAGCCGACACTATCAACCGGCTCGGCGGAGTGGGCATGCCGGTGGTGGCCGCGGAAGTCTACACATCACTGGAACGAAGAATCCTCGACGGAGTCTTTTCATTCGCCATCGTTACAGCCGAGAAATCAAAGCTTCACGAACAGGCTCCATACATTATCGAATCTGGATCAGGCGCCCATGCCCCAACCACGGTGGTCATGAACCGGACGCTCTGGCTGTCTCTGCCCGATGATCTCAAGGAAGTCCTCAATGGGGTTTCCAAGGAAATTTACGATTACAAATACACCGAACTTTATACGCGACTGGTTGCCGAGAGTGTGGCGGAGATGGTGAAGGGCGGGGCGAAGTTCTCAATTTTCCCGGAGGCTGAAATCCAAAAGGCAAAAGATCTGGTTCAGCCCGGCCAGGTGAACGAGTGGGTCGAAAATGTCGCGAAGCCCATCGGTTTCGACGGTGTTGCCTTCCAGAAGGATGTCGATGCGCTGATCAAAAAATACCATCCGGGTGAACTGCCCAATGTCTGGGAGACGTACCTGAAGAACCACACATAAAGACGAACGTTTCTGTTTGTTGAGCTTCAGCCGGCCCGAGGTGTGTTCAACATCACGCCCCGGGTCATGGTTGCGGAAAGAATACCCCAAGGGCCATTGACAACAAAGGAAGCTACGGATCATGAAAAATAAAGAAAGGGCATTCGTCATTGAAAGGGTTGCAGCCGCATACAAAACATTCGCGATAACGTTGAGTTGGATTTCAGTCATCACTATTTTTATCATGATTTTTTCCACGACTATCGATGCCACGGCCCGCTTCTTGTTTAACAACCCCATACCGGGCATGTTCGAACTGAACGAGGTCATCCTTGTCATCTGTGTTTTTATGGGCGCGACCTGGACCCAGATAGAACGGGGTCATATACGTGTTGAGGTGTTCCTCATGAAGAGTTCCGCGAGGAAACAGTACATCCTCAACACCATAAGCTGGTTCGTCGCGCTCATTTTCGCGGCGATTCTATGCTACCAGACATACATGGGTTTTCTTGATTCCTACAGTGTAAGAGAATTCCGATGGGGCTCGATACAGATGCCCATATGGTGGGCAAAGGGCCTGGTTCCTCTCGGGCTTCTGCTTCTGATGATTCAGCTGATTTTTGACATAATCATGGAAGTCAGGGCACTCCTGGGATGGAAGGACGATGGAGACGGCGGGGATTCTGCCACTACCGTCCGTGAATTCTAGTAAAGGAGCTTCCTTAATGTCGTTGCACATTCAACAATTTCTGTCAGAAGTGTGTCGGCACCGCGCGCACAACAGGCTTACTACATAATTACGGTTTCACAGTACAGGAGCGAATAATGGTTGATCCCTTCATAGCCGTCATTATCAGCGTTCCGGTCATCCTTCTCATGCTTGCCGTGGGAATACCGGTTTTCGTTGTGTTGGGTCTCACGGGGTTCCTTGGTTGCGCCATGGTCAGCGACTGGAACCAGGCCCTCCTTTCTCTGAAGACGTTCCCCTACACTACGACCGCGAGTTACCTGATGGTTGTCGTGCCGCTTTTTATTATTATGGGGCACTTTGCTTTCAAGGCCGGTATCGGCCGTGATATTTTCACCATCGGACGTCTCTGGTTGTCGCGGCTTCCCGCGGGCCTGGGACTGGCAGCCATACTGGGAAGCGGTGGTTTCGCCGCATGTTCCGGGTCCAGCGTTGCCACAGCGGCAACCCTGGGTGCCGTCGCAGTTCCTGAAATGAGAAAACATGGTTACGATCCCGGGCTTGCCTGCGGCATCGTTGCCGCAGGCGGCGTGCTTGGGATCATGATCCCTCCCAGCGTTATTCTTGTTGTTTACGGCGCCCTGACGGATACCTCTGTGGGCGCTCTGCTGATAGCCGGCATCCTGCCCGGCATACTTGGAATGCTGGTATACATGATAGGATTGCTTTTTTTAAGCAGGTTTATACCGAATCTCGCCCCTGACACGGAGAAATTCAGTTGGAGACAACGTTTCGCTTCGTTGAGATACGGCTTGAGCGCCGCCATCCTGTTCGTAACCGTTATCGGGGGCATCTACATAGGCTGGTTTTCACCGACGGAGGCAGCCGCCGTGGGAGCCTTTATCGCCTTGGCAGTCCTGCTTATCAGGAGGAAAGGGCTCATCGGCGAGACTCTTCCCGAGGCTCTTGTTGACTGTTTTAAACAGACAGTGAACACCACCTGCATGGTTTTCATAGTCCTTGTCGGTGCCGGTATCTATAGTTTTTTCCTCACACTGGCCCAGGTTCCCCAGATGATCGCCCTGTGGGTGAGCAGCCTCTCTATTCCGCCCTTGATGGTTGTATTCGGCTTCTTGATTATTCTCCTGGTTCTTGGGATGTTTCTCGACTCGTTTTCACTCCTTCTTGTGACGATGCCCATCATGTTTCCCGTGGTGGTTTTCCAGCTTGGCTATCACCCAATCTGGTTTGGAATCCTTGCCACGCAATCCTGTTCGATCGGGCTCATCACACCTCCCGTGGGGCTCAATGTTTACGTACTCGCCGGAGTAGTGAAGGACGTCAGCCTGACAAAAATTTTTCACGGGTGCATGTGGTTTACTCTTTTTGCCACCATAACCCTCCTGATTCTCTTCTTCTTCCCGGAAATCAGCCTGATACTGCCGAAGACCATGGGGCGTGGTTGATAGCGGGGTGCGGGTTAGCGCGGAACCTGGTCAGTGAAACAACAAAAAAAAGAGGAAAATGAGCAATGATAAGCACACCAGTAAACCTTAACGGAAAAAATGCGATAGTGACAGGCGGATCCCGGGGAATAGGAGCCGCAACAGCCATTGCCCTGGCGAGAGAAGGGGCGAATGTGGTCATTACAGACATCATTCCAGGTGGCGAGACAATTAAAAAAATCGAGGAGAAAGGTCGTCAGGGGCTGTTTATCAAAGCCGATGTAACCAGTCGGAACGACGTGACCGACATGGTGGACAAGGCCATAGAAGCCTTCGGTCGCATCGACATTCTTGTGAATAATGCCGGAATTGTACATCGGGACAGCCTCATGGAGACAACGGAGGCGACCTTTGACAGGGTCGTCAGCGTGATTCTTAAAGGAACCTTTTTTTGCATCCAGGCCGTCTATCCCCACATGAGGGAGAACGGGTACGGGAAAATTGTCAACGTCAGCTCTATTTCAGGAATCATCGGCGGAGCTGTCTCCAAAGCGGGAGATGATCCCGGAAGTGCAAGCGGCCGGTCAGGACCCATCTACGCGGCGGCCAAGGGAGGTGTCATCGCCCTCACCAGATGGATTGCGAAGGATGTCGCCAAAGATGGAATTTATGTCAACTCCGTCGCCCCTGGTGGATGCGAGACCGATATGACCGAGGGATTCAATTATTCAGTCGAGAATCTTCCCATACCTCGAATGGGACATCCGAACGACATGGCGGAAGCCATCCTTTTTTTGGCGTCTGATGCATCGAGCTATATCACGGGCCAGGTTCTTAATGTGGATGGAGGTTGGGTCATAGGATGAGACACCGGACCCGTTGATCCGGAGACCCTGCTCATGCAGTCGGCGATATGAAGAAAAAATACGCGTAGCGAGGTGAACATTATGAATGTTGGAAAATTTTTAACCAAGTCGGCCCTCACGTTTCCTGACAAACCGGCAATCATACACGGACCGAAAAAACTGACCTTCAGGGAGTTCAATGAGCGGTCAAACAAGCTTGCCAATGCCTTTCAACGCCTTGGAGTCACAAAAGGCGACAATGTGGCTATTCTTACGTACAACTATCCCGAAACCCTGGAAACACTCTTTGCCTGCTTCAAGGCAGGGTTGGGGTCCTGCCCCATAAATTTCAGGCTTCATCCCAAAGAGTACGGGTTCATCATTGATCACTGCGAGGCACGGGCTGTGGTGATTTCAGAAGAGTTCAACGAGCCTGTCATGGATGTCAAGGACATGTTCCCAAAGGTGGAATTTATTATTACCACCAGGGGGGCCTCCGGTGAACTCATCGATTACGAGGATCTTCTGGCAGAGGAATCATCCGACTTTAACGATGTCGACGTCGATCCGGATCATCTTGCCTGGCTGTTTTACACCTCAGGAACAACGGGTCAACCGAAGGGAGCCATGCTGACGCACCGCAATCTGGTGGCTATGTCGATGAATTTCTTCGCTGACATGTGTTCCCTCGGACCGGAAGACGCCATTCTTCACGCGGCCCCCCTCTCCCACGGAAGCGGTTTGTACGCACTGCCGAATGTGGCAAAGGCCGCCGTGAACGTAATTCTCGAATCCAAATCATTCAATCCGGAACAGGTATTTAAGACGATAGAGGAACACAGGATCACCAACATGTTCGCGGCGCCGACGATGGTGAAAATGCTCATCGACCATCCGGCGTGCGACAAGTACGATCATTCGTCCATGAAGTGCCTGAATTATGGCGGGGCACCCATGTATGTCGAAGACCTCAAAAAAGCCATACAAAAGCTCGGACCGTGCCTTGTTCAGCTCTTCGGGCAGGGAGAGACTCCGATGACGATTACCTACCTGCCCATCGGTGACCATGTGCTGGAGGGGACCGAGGAACAGATGAAAAGACTTGCCTCCGCCGGTATTCAGCGCACCGATGTGGAAGTGAAAATATTCGATGATGAGGGCAACGAACTGCCCATGGGAGAACAGGGTGAAATTGCCTGTCGATCGGACATCTCTATGAAAGGTTATTGGAGAAATCCTGAGGAAACGGAAAAGACCCTCGTCGATGGGTGGCTGCACACAGGTGATGTGGGGTATATGGATGAAAACGGATACCTGTTTATCATGGACCGCTCGAAGGACATGATTATCAGCGGCGGTGAGAACATCTACCCCCGGGAGATCGAAGAAGTGTTGATCCGACACCCCGCAGTCAGAGAATGCGCGGTTATCGGTGTTCCTGACCCCAAGTGGGGAGAAGCCATCAAGGCGGTTGTTTCCCTTGAGCCGGGTGCTTCGGTAACAGAGGAAGAACTCATCGTATTCTGTACTGACAATATCGCACGGTACAAGCGGCCAAGATCAGTTGATATTGTTGATGATCTTCCCAAGAGCAATTACGGCAAGATTCTCAAGAGGGAACTCAGGGAGAAATATTGGAAAGGTTATACCAGCAGAGTTGTCCATAACGCTTAACACGATGGCATATCCGAACGATTGAGGAAAACGCTCTGCTCCATAAATCATCCCAGGACTCCTGGAAGCGTCAGTGTCACCGGGCACAGTCCTTTCCCTCCTTGTTCGAAAGATGAGACCATGTAAGGAGGTCGCTGTGAAAAAGAAAAGTCTACAAAGAGATGTGGCGATTGTCGCCGCAGGCATGTCAAAATTTGGAATGTTTCCCGATAAGGACTCAAAAGATCTTTTTACCGAGGCCTATCAGACGATGGCCCGTTCGGTGAAAAAGGGGCTTGACCCGAATGATATCGAAGCGCTGTACTTGGGTAATTTCACGAATGATTATTTTACCCGCCAGAGCCACTGGGCGCCCATTATTTCGGATCTGATCGGCCATTCGCCTAAACCGGCAACCAGGACCGAAGGGGCCTGCGCGTCAAGCGCCCTGGCATTCCGGGAGGGAGTTTTTGCCATTGCTTCGGGTTATTATGATGTTGTCCTTGTGGGTGGTGTCGAAGACATGTCAAAGTGCTCCACCGAAGAAGTGGCTGAAGGGTTGGCCTTGGCGACGACCCCTTATGAGAGCGCCGTCGGATTTACATTCCCCGGGGTTTTCGGCGTTTTTGCGACGGCTTATTTTTCCCGGTACGGGGCGTCCCGGGAAGACCTGATGAGCATCACTATAAAAAGTCACAACAACGCGAGACTCAACCCAAAAGCGCAGATTAACAAATCCATCTTCGAGATCATGACCGATAAATTCGAGCAGGCGCGGAGGCGGGGCAAGACCATCACCGGATGGTCAAACGAAAGGGAATTTCTTCGTGATCCCAAGGTAAACCCGCCCGTTGCCTGGCCCATGCATCTCTACGATTGTTGTCCCATAAGCGATGGGGCCGCCTGTCTACTGCTTGTAGCCGGAGACATAGCCGGAAATTTTACCGACGATCCCGTATATGTGGCGGGCCTGGGGCAGGGGAGCGGTCGTGGACTGCATGCCATGGATGAAATGACCTCCATGGAAGCAACCAGGCACGCCGTCCACGAGGCCTTTTCCATGTCGGGCTACACCGCTGATGACATTCAGTTTTGCGAGGTTCATGACTGCTTTTCAGTGGCGGAACTCATTCATACCGAGGACATAGGGTTCTTCAAGCCGGGGACGGGTTACAAATACATCAACGAGGGACATACTCGGCTTGACGGTTCGAAACCCATCAATACCTCCGGCGGTTTAAAATGCAAGGGCCACCCGGTCGGTGCGACGGGAGTTTCGCAGCTCGTGGAAATCTGGGAACAGTTGACAAACAGGGCCGGTGACAGGCAGATTCCCAACAGCAATCTCCGCGTCGGGGCCGCCCACAACCTGGGGGGCACTGGGGGAACCTGTACCTTCACCATCCTTGAGAGGAGATAGCTTCATGGAAAACAGAGAATTCAGTGATATCTCTTTCAAAGAATACCTTTCGGAAGAAAAGCTCATGGGGTCGACCTGTGAAAAATGCGCCATCACCTACACCCCTCCGCGGGCGATGTGCTCCCGTTGCAGGGAGTTCAGTATGACCTGGACCCGGATGCAGGGAACCGGCAAACTGGCGGCGTTTACGTGTATCAACATCGGTCCCCGGGCCCTCATTGAAGAAGGCTATGACAGGGACAACCCCTATTGTGTCGGTGTTGTCGAACTTGATGAAGGTACCCGGGTCGTTGCCCGCATCGAAGGGATCGACGCGAAAAGACCGGAGGATATCAGGATAGGAACACCTTTAAAGGTGAAATTTCTTCACAGATCTCGGGGAATTCCCTCTCAAAATACGATTTTGGCTTTTGAACCGCTGTAATCCGTGCCGTGCCGGGGCGGTGGGGATACACGGATAGAGAAGGTCACAAAGGACTGAAGCATGGAAAAAACACCGCAGAAACTCGAAAAAACAAGAAGTGATTATTATGCCGACGCGACGGTTGCTCGATTCGGCGAGCGCCGGCCTGACTTCTCCACTATGGGCCGGAAAATCAGGAATCAGTACCGGAATTTCCGGGAAGTCGTCTGCGTGGAAGCATGCCGTACACCCTACGGTGTTTTCGGTGGATCCCTCAAATCCTTCGATGCCGCCCAACTTGGGGCCCTTGCAATCAAGGAATGCCTTCGCCGGACGGAGGGCAGGGTCAGCGGTGAAGACGTGGACTACGTGATAATGGGGCAGGTAGTCCCTGCCGGTTGCGGTCAGGTTCCCAGCCGTCAGGCAACCCTGCTTGCCGGCCTGCCCCAGCACATTCCGTCGATCACCGTAAACAAGGTCTGTTCCTCGGGAATCAAGACAGTTGACCTCGCTGTACAGATGATCCAGACAGGCAGGGCCGAAATCATCATCGCCGGGGGGCAGGAAAGTATGAGCAATTGCCCCTATGCGCTTCCCGATATGCGGTGGGGAAGCCGTATGGGGCTTCCCCACGGCCGTGTTGTTGACCTGATGGTCTATGATGGTCTCTGGGACCCATTCTACAATCGGCACATGGCAATTCACGGTTCTGAAACAGCAGACGAATTCGGCTACACCCGGGAGGATCAGGACGAATGGGCCTATCTATCCCAGATGCGGGCTGTTGAGGCCATGAAAGCCGGCCGGCTCGACGATGAAATTTTCCCCGTGCAGATTCCCAAGGGGAAAGTGACGGTTATATTCGACAGAGACGAAGGGCCGCGGCCTGCCACCACAAAGGAGGTCCTTGCCACACTGCCTCCGGTCTTCAACCACAAGAGCACCGTCACGGGACTGACGGGCAGCGTGACTGCCGGCAATGCCCCGGGCGTGAACGACGGGGGCGATGTCTGCATGCTCATGAGCCGCGAAATGGCCGATAAGCTGGGAATGAAGCCCATCTTTACCATCCTGGATTATGCCGAGGTGTCCCAGCCGACAAAGGATATTGCCACCGTTCCGGGCTTGTCCATCAAGAAGCTCCTGGCCCAGAACGACATGACTCTGGAGCAGGTCGATCTTGTCGAAATCAACGAGGCCTTCGCCGCGGTTGTTCTCATCAGTGCCCGATCCGTCCTGGGAATGTCAAAAGAGGAAATGTTCAAGAAAGTCAACGTTAACGGGAGCGCGATCGCCTATGGTCACCCCATCGGCGCCACGGGAGCGCGCATTCTCATGACCCTCGGATACGAGTTGAGACGACGAGGAGGAGGTATCGGCGTCTGCGGCATCTGCTCAGGCAATGCCCAGGGTGACGCAATGCTCATCAAGGTATGAAGCGAAAAGCACAGAGATAACGGTCCCGTAAAAAGTGCGAAAACGCCTGATTGGGGACGGCTTTGTAAAAAGCTCCGCAGGCAAGGCGCGCAAATCCTGAGGAATGAGGCGTACTTAACGGTACGCCGCAGTGACGAAGGATGCAGCGCAACGCAGCATCCGGACTTTTTACGAAGCCGTCAGAGATAATAATCAGTAACTGCCGACACATCCGCAAACGTTCATGGTCGGAGGGTTGCGAAGATGCAAGGGAGGGGCACCGTGACACAATCAGATGTTCGAGAGCATTCGGAATTCATCAGGAGCAACCTGCGCCTGAAAACGTCACCGGTGGCAATCAGTTACCGGGTCGAAGAGAAAGCATTTCCCGATAAAACACGCCGTCCGTTGAGTAAAATGGGCAGGCGATTTGTCATCTGTCAGGCTATAACTACTGCTCGCTACTATGGATGGACCGTGGGGCTTACACGGGAGGACATTCTGTGTGTGCCGGCGGCCATCCTTTTCGGTTTCAGTGACTCCCAGGACCCGTCGACGGATCTGACCGATCTTTTCACCGAGATCGGCTTTTCAAAAGATGTGCCCTGCGGGGCCCGCGAAATTGATTCATTGGCCCGTTTCGAAAAAGGGGAGATAGAATCGATACTGGTCGCGCCCGCCGAGAAAGCCCTCTTTGACCCTGATCTAATCGTCATCTATGGCAATCCGGTCCAGGTGATGAGGTTGTCCCAGGCATGGTCCTATATGACCGGAAACCGGATTCCCGGTTTCTTCGGCGGTAAGCTTGAGTGTGAACAGTACCTGATTGTCCCCTTCAAGACTGGAACTCCCCAAATCAGTATCCCCGGCAACGGGGAGCGCATTTTTGCCATGGCCCAGGACGATGAAATGGTCTTCGCGCTACCCGCCCGGTCTTTGCCCGAGCTCGTGCAGGGCCTCAGTGAGGCAGGCAGGGCTATTGGTGCGCGATATCCAGTCCCGCCCTTTCAGTTTTTTGAGCCCGACCTGCCGAGGGCACACAAGACTCTGGGGAAGAAAATCGGTGTTTTATAGATAGAGAAAGGTGGTGTCATGTCAAAAAGACTCGACGGTAAAACAGCCCTTGTCATAGGCGCTGGTTCAATAGGTGAAGGATGGGGGAACGGCAAGGCGACGGCAGTCCTTTTCGCCCGGGAGGGAGCCTGTGTTTTCGCGGTTGACATCAACCTGTTCGCCGCAAAGGAAACCAGGGATATCATCATCGGCGAAGGCGGTGACTGTGAGGCCTGCCAGGCGGACGTCACTCAATCCGGTCAGGTAGAAGCCCTGGTGGAAGCATGCCTGGCTCGCTTCGGCAGAATCGACATACTCCAGAACAACGTAGGAATTGTCGAGGTGGGAGGGCCTGTTGAACTCAGTGAACAGAGTTGGGACAGAATAATGAGCGTGAATGTCAAGAGCGTGTTCCTGACCTGCAAGTATTGCCTGCCCGTTATGGAAAGGCAGGGAGGAGGAGCCATCGTAAACGTGTCATCCATAGCGGCACTGCGCTTCACCGGATACCCCAGCTGTGCCTACAATGCCTCCAAGGGTGCCGTGAACCAGCTGACCCAGAACGTGGCGGTGCAGTACGCCTCCAAGGGTATTCGGGCTAATTGCGTGCTGCCGGGCTTGATGAATACGCCCATGATTGTAGAACCCTTGAAAAAGCAGTATGCCGACGGAGACGTGGGAAAAATGATAGAGGTGCGGGACGCCCAGTGTCCCACCGGTAAAATGGGTGACGCCTGGGATGTCGCCTACGCCTCCCTGTTCCTCGCATCGGATGAGGCACGGTATGTGACAGGCATGAATCTGGTCGTCGATGGGGGGATTACCTGCAAGTTTTCATGAAACTACTAAAAAGCACCCAGCCGGCCTCCGGCGGGCCTGCATCATAAAACTAACGTGCCATAAGCGGGCATCGTTGAGAATGTGTGCCACATGAATTCATATACTTATGCCTATGTTACTTAAAAGTTAGAAGTCGAAAAATGTCCGACGCCCAGAACACAATTAAGCATTCGATTATAATACCGGGGCATGCCTCCGGAGACTTTCGGGAGTAACGTTTGGTGAGATCTCGTGCGTTTTTTGACAGGATAACAGACGTAAGAGTCTCCTCCATTTTTATTGGAAGAAAACCTTTCTTCAACCTGTCGAGCCTTGAAGGGACGTTCGTGTCGCTCCGGGACGACTAACAACAACACCGAAAAAGGAGGAAAAAATGAAAAAGATCATGACCGTTGTTCTCATCAGTTTTTTTGCATTCTTCGTTGCCGGATCTCTTAACTCGCTTGATGCCGCGCCGAAGAAATTAAAAATGAGTTCCGTATGGTCAACAGGTATCGATCTTGTTGAAATCGATAAAAATTTTGTGAAACTTGTAAACGAACTCGGCGGAGGCGAGCTTCAGATTGAATTTTTCCCTGGTGGAGACTTGGTTCCGCCCTTTGAACTTCTCAATGCCGTCAGCACCGGGACCATTGATCTCGGTGGCGACTGGGGCGGTTACTGGGCAGGAAAAGATGAGGCGTTCAATATCATCGGTTCCCATCCCATGGGCCTGACCGCTACGGATTATATGGTCTGGATTTACCAGGCGGGAGGGCTGGAGGTAATAAATGAAGTATACGGGAAGTACGGTCTCGTTGCCTTGCCCTTCGGAGTTCATTCATCCGAATCAGGAGTGCGGGCTCACAAACCAATCAATACCCTGGCCGATTACAAGGGTCTGAAAACAAGAATCGGGGGGAAAATTCAAGGTCTGGTTCTCAAGGACATCGGTGGTGTTCAAGTGATGCTGGCAGGGTCGGAAGTGTACCAGGCCCTGCAAAAAGGTGTCATCGATGCCTGCGAATACAATGTCCCCTCAGTTGACTGGAAGCTTGGCCTTGCTGAAGTTACTGAGTACTGGGCTACACCGGCCTGGCACGCGCCAAGTGCTGTTTTCAGTGCCATAATCAGCAAAAAGCTCTGGGACTCCATGAGCGATGTTGAAAGGGCTATCCTGAAAACGGCGGCCATGGCGAATTTCGTCTGGTCCTACAGTTATTTTGAATATCAGAACATCGCCGCGACAAAAGCATTTCTTGACCGCGGCACTAAGATAACACGCCTCTCCGGTGCTGACCTCGATGTCATTCAGCAGTCTGTAAATAAACACACCATGGATTCTGCCGCAAAGAACCCACTTTTTGCAAAAGTCGCACTTTCACAGGCCGAGTATCTGGAAAATATAAGCCAGTGGAGGGACATCAGCAAGCCCTTCGGACATGGAAGAAACTTCCAGTTCCTTGACACGGAAGAGTTGAAAAAGCTTATAAAGTAAGACCTTTCTAAAAAAGATCAATTCAAACGCTTTGAAGAAAGTTCAAGCGGGAATCCAAATGGTTTCAAAATCTTTTGGATTCCCGCAAAATGTAATTTTTTCCTCCAATTGATCGAAAGGAAAGGTGTGATGACTGTTTATCTGAATAAAGTAACAAGACTGATAGATTCAGTCAGTGAATGGACAGGTAGAATATTCATCTGGCTGATTGTTCCCCTCACTCTCCTTTCCGTATTTGAAATCATCATGAGAAGATTTTTCGGGTCACCGACTATTTGGAGCTTCGAGGTGATCACACAGACCTATGGGATCTATTTCATGATTGTTGCTTCCTATGGCCTGCTTCACAAATCACACGTAGCCATAGACATTGTCACGATGCACATGTTTGAGGCGAAGAGGGCTGTTCTGGATCTGATCGGATATTTTGTTTTTTTCTTTCCCTTCACCATTGTCTGTTTCTGGAAGTCCTTTCTCTATGCTCTTGAATCATGGTCAATGTGGGAGACCAGCTGGAGTGCCTTCGCGCCGCCTCTGTACCCGATAAAATCATTCATGGCCCTTGCTTTTCTGCTGCTCATTATCCAGGGGATATCGGAAGTCATCAAGAAATGCATAATTATAAAAGGAGTTGCATCATGATTGACCTCAGCCCTGAAGTCCTTTCCATACTGATGCTTGCGGGCCTGCTCATCGGAATATTCATGGGGCATCCGATAGCTTTCGTTCTTGGTGGACTGGCTGTACTGGTAGGCTATATTGACTGGGGTCCATCCATTTTCGGTATGTTCCCAACGCGAATATATGGCGTGATGGATAATTATGTCCTTCTTGCAATACCTCTTTTCATTTTTATGGCCCAGTTTCTCGATCGTTCAGGGATTACCGAAGATCTGTTTACGGCATTGAGGTATCTGCTGGGGCCCATACGAGGCGGTCTCGGTATATCCGTAGTCATCGTATCAACCATTTTCGCCGCTTGTACGGGAATCATCGGCGCCTCCGTCGTGACAATGGGACTTTTGGCACTGCCCATGATGCTTAAATATGGGTATGACAAGAAGCTGGCAAGCGGGGTCGTTTGTGCGGGGGGTACCCTCGGCATTCTCATTCCTCCAAGCATCATGCTCGTCGTAATGGCAGGCCAAGCCCAGCTTTCCGTTGGAAAGCTCTTTGCAGCCGCGATTATTCCGGGGATCCTTCTTTCCGGTCTCTATCTGCTCTATGTTGCAGTACTTTGCTTTTTTAATCCTGATATGGGTCCTTCCTTGAGCAAACAGGAGAGGGCTTCTATATCCAACTTCAAGATTTTCACCATGGTCAGCAAATCTCTCGTTCCTCCCGCCATATTAATCCTCGGGGTTCTGGGGAGCCTTTTTACGGGCATTGCCACGCCGACAGAGGCATCGGGAGCCGGTGCCTTTCTGGCTTTTCTCATGGTCATCGTCTATAGGAAATTTTCATGGAAGGGGCTTTACCAGGCAGCGGTAAACACAGCTACGGCATCAACGATGGTTCTCATTATCGTTGTCGGTGCAAGTTGTTTTACGGGTGTCTTTCTCGGCATAGGGGGCGGCAAGGTTGTAACTAATTTTGTTATGGGACTCGGCCTGAGCAAATGGGGTACTTTCTGGTTGATGATGTTTATAGTCTTTCTGCTGGGAATGTTCATAGACTGGATCGGCATCGTCCTGATATGTTTCCCCATTTTTCTTCCCATCGCGGCTGATTTCGGCTTTGATCCGCTCTGGTTTGTTATGATGATTGCCATTAACCTCCAGACATCATTCTTGACCCCTCCCCTGGGATACGCGCTCTTTTATCTCAAGGGGATCAATGTACCCGGACTCGGTATCACAGACATCTACAAGGGAATAGTGCCCTTCATCATACTGATGCTTTTAGGGCTTGCAATATGCGCTTATTTTCCACAGACTATTCTCTATCTGCCTGATGTGCTTGTCCGATAACACTGATATATTCAGATGCCCTTCCGGCATGGAGAAAACGATGAACCATGTTTTGATTGACGCTGATCTCTGTAATCTTTGCGGCATATGTGTCGCCCTGTGCCCCATGAGGGTCCTTCGCATGGATGAGCAGGGGAAGGTTCCCATCCCCGTTGCAGATTTTGAAGAGTTCTGCATAAGATGCGGCCACTGCGTGTCTGTCTGTCCGACCGCTGCCTTGAGTCTTTCATGGCTCTCCCCGGAAGACTGCGTTTCCCTGAAGAACGACCTGCGCGTTACACCCGGGCAGGCCGAACAGCTTCTGAATGGACGGCGATCCATTCGAAATTTTAAAAAAAAGACCATACCGAGGGAAGTACTCGAGAAGCTCCTGGAGACGGCGTGCCACGCGCCATCGGCGAAGAACGTGCAACCCTGGCACTGGATCGTCATCGAAAGCCCCGACGAAGTACAGCGCGTGGCCGCACTGGTCATCGACTGGATACGGTCGCTGGCCAGAGAAAATCCGGACAGGGGTCTTCTTCACGCGCTTTCCATCTGGGACAGCGGAGTTGACAGGATATGCAGAGGGGCTCCCCATCTCATAATCGCCCACGCCGACGAGAACTGGGGGTACGGCCCCGAGGACTGCGCCCTGGCCCTGGGACATCTCGATCTGCACGCGACAGCCATGAATCTCGGGACCTGCTGGGCGGGGAATGTCTACAGGGCTGTCAATGCCTATCCGCCGCTGGCACAGGCCATCGGTGTTCCCCAGGGCCACCGGGCGTTTGGGGCACTCATGCTGGGATACCCGCAGTACCGGCACCATCGCATCCCCCCGCGCAACAAGCCTCGAATAGAGTGGAGGTAATTCCCCCCCCTGGATTCTATACATCATCGACCAGGGGTATGCGGGATTCGCACGGAACGCCGGTCTGGCAGAGGCCGCAACCGTAACCGGTAAATCCATAGCGCTCCTGCGAGTAGTCGGCAATCACGTCAAAGAGATAATTTCGACATTTGCTTTTGTCATGGCCTTTCTCGCTCAAGGCTCCCGCGGGACAACGGGGAATACATGTGCCGCATTTTCCGTTATGGGAATAGAACAGGCAATAACCGCGATGATCCTTGTAGGTTCGAGGTGTCGGTTCGATGCCGATTCCGGCCACAATGGAACCACAACGTATCGCCTTGCCCCTGGCCGTGATCAGGCCGTCAGTGAGGCTGAAAGTTCCAAGTCCCGACACATAGGCCGCGTGACGATTGGACCAGTTGGAAGCATAGCCGTAGCGCTCGGATGTCTGCCACTGCCAGAGCGGTGAAAACTCGGGGGCAACTGCTTCGATACCGGCTGCTTTAAGCCGTTGCACCAGGTGGAGGGCGAGGGAACGATTGGCAATTTCACCGAAGTGCCTCGACCGGGACCAGC
This sequence comes from Spirochaetota bacterium, assembly GCA_041655115.1. Lineage (GTDB taxonomy): Bacteria > Spirochaetota > UBA4802 > UBA4802 > UBA5550 > JBBAGC01. The sequence goes on from JBBAGC010000004.1 coordinate 20,288, forward strand.
GCTCGGCGGGGTAGATTTTTTCTCTGCGATTATCTTCTTTCGTGATCTTCGTTTGTGGCAGAATCCATGCTATCACCGTCAGGTCGCCCGGTTCCCTGTTGAAGGTTGTCCGGAAAATTTCACCCGGCGTCCAGAAAAAATCCCCGATATCGGCTTTTAATGAGCCATAGAGGGGATCATCCCCTCGCGAGAAACCGACGAGAGGCTCCTCCCAGGCAGGCTCATCGCGTCCGTTATCCAGAGTGTTCTCCGGCGAATACAGCATGAAATCGCGGATAAGGGCCGACAGGCCGGCGCGGGGATCTTCCCGTATGTTTTCATCACTGACCATTCATCACCTCTTTTGCCGCATAAGGGCACTGTAGAAATCTTTTTTCTTGATTCCGTAACTCATCCATCAGCAAGACAAAAATCGGTATGCTTTGTACCTCCGGACGGTAGTTGTCCGTCAGGCATGGAGACCTTTAAACCTATCGATTGTGTCATGTCGATATCGAGGAAAGATTTCTCGTCGCTTCGCTCCTCGAAATGACGGACTTTAAGGCGCTCCTCGAAATGACAAGGAGAGCGTTGAATACCAGCCATTTTTGTCATTTCGACCGTAGGGAGAAATCTTTCACTAACGGCTATCATCAGGATTTCTCGTCGCTCGCGCTCCTCGAAATGACGGACTTTAAGGCGCTCCTCGAAATGACAAGGAGAGCGTTGAATACCAGCCATTTTTGTCATTTCGACCGTAGGGAGAAATCTTTCACTAACGGCCATCATCAGGATTTCTCGTCGCTCGCGCTCCTCGAAATGACGGACCTTAAGGCGCTCCTCGAAATGACAAAATTCAAGGTCTCGCATGACCATCGCGGGGATGTGAAGGTGTATCTCTCAGCCTGATCTCGACCTCCTCGCGATTATCTGGTTGCCGATCTGTGTGAGGACTGTCTCATTGTGCTGGTTCACCGCCGAAAACCGGAAGCGGATAATTCCGCGATCCGGCTTTGAACCGGAAGGGATGATTTCCAGGACCTCGCCGACGGCTTTCAATGTGTCGCCGGGTCTTACGGGCTTGAGCCACTTGAGCTCATCGATTCCGGGGGAACCGAGATTTGAGGCCGATATCACACCTGTCATCAGGAAGAGCCTGAACATGAGTGCCATGGTGTGAATGCCGCTGGCGATGAGGCCGCCGAAGATAGAGTTCCCGGCGGCCTCTACGTTCATGTGAAAGGGTTGGGGATCGTAATGCATCGCGAAGTCGATTATCTGGCTTTCCGTTACGGTTATGCCCGGTGATTCAAATCGATCACCCGCCTTGAAGTCCTCAAAATAAAGTGTTTTCATGGTTGTTGCTTACCTCCTCCGCTTATTCCCTGATCGGAAGATCGATACCGGAAGCGGACAAATCACGTGCTATAAAACCGGACATTTCTATTTGTTGCTAACAGGATTTCGGGCTTTTCAGCCTTCGGCCTGAGCGGCCACAGATTTTTTCGTGGCGGAATAATCGTTTGAGAGCTTAGGGCTTGACTGTTTCCTGTAGAATTATTGAATTGTGTCATTTCGAGGAGCGCCTTAAGGTCCGTCATTTCGAGGAGTGCGAGCGACGAGAAATCTTTCTTTAATATCGATATGTTGTAAGATTTCTCCCTGTGGTCGAAATGACGAAGTCGATAGTTTTTCAAAGATCTCCGTCTGATGTCCCGATCCCGGATAAAGAAGGCCTGCCGGAACGAACCTGCTCTGTACGTTCTTCATATTGTTGGCTGATTGCGGTCGGGAGACGCGAAAACCTCCCGGGGCGGACAGCGAATCTTCAGCCATCACGATAGATGAGGTAGCGATCCCGTCCCGCTTTTTTGGCATCATACATGGCGATGTCAGCATTCTTCATGAGCATGGTCTCATCTTCTCCTCCCTGGGGATAAACAGCGATACCGACACTTGCTGTGACTGTGAGTTCATGGCTGTCGATAAGGAAAGGCCTGCGAAAACTCTCAACGATTTTTTCGGCAACGGGAATCACGTCATTTTCTTCTTTCAGGTCAAGAAGAATCAGCACGAACTCGTCACCGCCGAAACGCGCGACGGTATCGCTCTTCCTCAGTAACGCGCTGAGCCGGTCTGCGGCTTGTTTCAGAAGAACATCTCCCGCGTCGTGTCCCAGGGTATCATTGACGTCTTTAAAATAGTCGAGATCGAGCATGATAACGGCAACATGCGCCTGATGCCTTCCGGCCTGTGCCAGGGCAATATCGAGGCGGTCGGAGAAGAGCAGCCTGTTGGGAAGCCCCGTCAGCGCATCGTGGTAGGCCATCTGATGAATCTTTTCCTTTGTCTGCCTCATGTCCGTGATATTCCGGGCCACCGCCTGAAAGCCCGCGACACGATCATTGGTCAGTATCAACTGAGTATTCTGTCCAAGCCAGAGCTCGTCACCGTCCTTCGTCAGGAATGGATATTCCGAATACGTGTTATGAAGCTTTTTTACAAACTGACGGCCGAAGAATCGCGTGACCTCGTCACGCATGTCCTCCCGAATCAATGTGAGGTAGTGTTTTCCGAGCAACTCTTTTTCTCCGTAACCCGTGATGCGAAGCGCGACGGGGTTTACGAAGGTAAAGTATCCATTTTCATCGGTCCAGAAGACGATATCGCTCGCGTTTTCGACAAACGTCCTGTACATCTCTTCGCTTTGCCGCAACGCCTCTTCCGCCCGTTTGCGGTCGGTTATGTCCATAATGAACGCCAGGTTGGCCGGTTCCCCTTCCCACTCGATAACCTGCGATTGGATGGTGACCCACCTTACCGCCCCGTCGGGTCTAATGATTCTGAAATCGTATCCTGTCTCCGGCGACTCGCCCTGCATCCTTCGATGATGACGGTTCGTGACCAGTGCCTGGTCGTCGGGATGGATGAAGGTTACGAACGGTTCCGAGGTAATCGTTTCCATCGGATATCCCAGGATGCGTTCCAGGGCGGGATTCACGAACTTACAAGTTTCGCTCCGGGCGACCAGTATGCCTTCTCCAGCCTTTTCAAAGATGTGGCGATATTTTTCCTCGCTTTGTCGCAATGCCTCCTCTGCCTGTTTCCGGTCCGTGATATCGATCAGGGTTCCCTGGATTCCAATGACGCGACCCCCTCCAAACACAGCCTTCGCGTTGGTCCGTATCCAGCGGGAAGTTCCATCCTTTATGCAAAATCTGTATTCAGAAGGTCCTCCCCTGTCCGTCAGGATATTCCTGAATTGCTCATAACGGTTCTGTCTATCCTCCGGATAGACGAGATCGATATACAGCTTCCCGATCAGTTCCTCGGGCGTGTAGCCCGAAAGCCGCTCGATACTCGGCGATATGTAGGTGATAACCGCCTTGTCATCCAGTGCGTACACAACCTCGTTGAGGTTTTCCAGCAGGAGGCGATAGGTATCTTCCGTACCCGCCGGCTGCGTATCAACGGGTTCATTCTTTCTTTTCGTTCCGTTTCGCTTCCAGACTGGTTCCTTCACGGCGCCTGCTTCATGAACGGCTTCGTGATCGGTTTCTTGCCGGCTGGCCATGGGTTCCCCCTATCGTGTCGCATTGTAACGGGTTAAAGATGGATGGTGCAGGGTATTGCAGAGGATGTGCAACCTATCTGAAATTAATGGAAATGTCAAAGAAATAGATCAAAGACTCAAACGCCTCCATGGAGATGGCGCTCTCTCCACAGAGAGTTCAATAGCGGAGCCTTCCACAGGCTCCGGTGTGTCACGTGCAGCAATGCTTCATGAAAGCCTGCAAATCTTTTGTCTTCATTTCACCCATCCACTTGAATTTTACGCCGCGACGTCGCAGCGGTATCGATGAGTCCGCC
>JBBAGC010000005.1:0-23626 GCA_041655115.1 Spirochaetota bacterium
TGGTTCCCCGCACCGGCCGTTATGATGTCGGACCCGAACCCGCCCACAATGTGCTTCTCGCCGGCACCCGTGACGATCACGTCGTCGCCGCCCGCGGAAGGCTCCGTCGATCTGATCACCGACAGCCTCAGGGACCCAACGGGACCGGCGTATTCAACATACCCGTTGTCGCCGAAAATTACCTCCGTACCGTCGCCCGTGGTAATCCCGTCATCGCCCATGCCGCCGAAAATCACCCCGTTACCGTTGCCCAGGGTTATCTCATCGTCGCCGCCGTACTCGGGATGCTCCGCCGTGTCCGTCGTCTCGAGAACCTTCGGAGCACCGTCCGTGTCATACCGAACACGGCCGTGGTCGCCGAAAACCACGTGGTTCCCCGCACCGGCCGTGATGATGTCCCCGCCGGCGCCTCCGAAGATCACTGTATCGCCGTCACCCAGTGAAATCCTGTCTTGATTCTCCGCCGGTATCAAGGATAGGCTCGCTTCCAGCGGCTCGACACCTTCCAGCCTGACCATGACGATTGTCCGGCCCGCGACCCGCGCGGTGTACCCCGAAACCGAGTCGATCTGCAGAGCCAAGTCTTCGGCAATCCGCGGGAGGGTGTCGCCGGCTCCCACGATGAATCTGTATTGTGTGCCGTCAACGGTGAGGCACCAGATGTCGCCCGGGACAGGTGTTTCTCCCGACAGGGTAACGAGGGCCGTCGATTCACTCCCGTCGGTCACTGCCACCGCGCCCGAGCCAGGTATGCCGACGGAAACCGTGAAGGCGTCTCCCGTCAGTCGGCTTATAATAACGGCGCTTCCGTCAACGACCGCTGTAAAGCCGTCCCTGTCATTCACCTGCGCGGCGAGATCTTCCAGAATCTGCCCCAGTGACCCGACGCTTCCTCCGGTTACTTCGTGAATACAGGTAAACAGATCCGATCCATCGGGTTCCGTAACGGAGAAAGACCAGATCCCGGGATCGTTCGGAATCCCCGTCATGGCAACCCTGGCCCTGGTCACCTCCCGGTCGGTCACAATCGCCGTACCGGACTCCGGAACGTTCACGGTTACGTTCAATGTCCCGCCGGCCGTCTTGATGATCACGAGTGTGGTGCCCCTCACCTGGGAGGTGTAGCCGTCGATTTCACTTATGTGACCGGCCAGATCGTTCAATACCGTCTCCAGGGTGTCGGACTCCGCCGCGATACGGGTAACGTCCCGACCATCCACGGTGACCGACCAGGCCTCGCCGTCCCCGGGCGTACCGGCGAAGCTCACCGTGGCCGTCGTGGCCGTCCCGGCGGCGACCGCAGCGTTACCGGAAGGCGGAACAAAGGCCGAGACTTCCATGTCTCCCGAAACAAGCCTGGAGATAACAATGCTGTTTCCCAGCACGGATGCTGTGTACCCCGCTGTGGCCGCGATCCGGTCCGCCAGGTCGTCAAGAACGTCCTGCAGGGTCGTCTCGCCGACCACATCATAGGCGTAGTCCATGCCGCTCACGGTGACCGTCCAGGTCTCGCCCTCACCGGGGGTTCCGTCAAAGGTCACGGTGGCAACGGCATTCTCCACCACGGCCGATGCCGAAGCCGGGACTGCTGCCGTTACGATCAGGACTCCCTCTCCCGTCTTGGTAATTTCAATGGTTCTTCCGCTGACCCGGGTGGTATAGTCCTCGGTCCCTCTGATACCGTCGGCCAGGGCGTTCAGCACCGTGCCGAGGGAGTCGGTGGCGCTGACGACATGGGTAAACACTGTGCCGTCCACCGTTATCGACCAGAAATCACCGGCCTCGGGGGTTCCGCTCAGGCGGACACCGATGGCGGCTCCGCCCACCGAAGCTGATCCCGAAGCGGGAATGGAGACCGTCACATCGGGGTAGCCTCCGCCGGTCAGCCTTGTGACGGCCATGACACCCGTGTCCACGCTGCAGGCATACCCTTCCCGGGCGTCGATCCGTGCGGCCAGATCATTCAGAATCTCATCCAGGGTTCCGGCTTCATACACCATGTGGGCGTAGGTTATCCCGTCCACCGTTATGGACCAGGTGCCGGGATCGTTCGGCACCCCGTTCCAGTTCACCAGGGTGGTCCCGGGACCTGTATCGTCCACGGAACCTGACCCCGAGGGGGGTATCGAAGCAGAGACCGTGTATGGAGATCCGTCAAGCCTGGCAATGGCGATTCCGTTCCCGTCCACCCAGGCCGCAAAGCCTTCCCTGGTGTTGACCTGCGAGGCCAGGTCCCCGAGTACATCCTCCAGTGTTCCCGTACCGGCCGCCTCGTGCCTGTAGACCGTACCGTCCACAGTGAGAGACCATGTCCCCGGATCATTCGGCGTTCCGTTCATGGTTACCAGGGTGATTGAAGCGACGGCCATGTCCACGGTTGCCGTTCCCGACGGAGGCACCGTGGCCGTCACCGACAATGCACCTCCCGCACGTCTCGTCACGGCAATGGTCCGGCCGTCCACGGCTGCAACGTAGTCTGCCTCGGCATCAATCCGCTGAGCCAGGTCGGCCAGCAGATCCTCCAGTGTCGTATCGCCCGCCACGCTGTAATTGTAGTCCCTGCCGTTTACGGTCACGGTCCAGGTCTCGCCCTCCCCCGGCGTTCCGTCCATGGAAACAAGGGCGGTCACGGCCATCGTCACATCCACCGCTTCCCGGTCAGACAGGGACGTAGATACCGTCTCGAGCCGTCCCTCAAGGTCGAAAAGAACCTCGCCGTTGTCGCCGAACACGATGTCAGAGCCGTTGCCGCCCGTTATCTCGTCATTTCCCGTGCCGCCCAGTATAATGTTCCGGCCGTCCCCGACCGTTACCGTGTCATCTCCGCCAAACCCGGGATAGGTGGTCCGTATCGATTTGATGACACCGCCGGGATAGAACTCTATGACACCGTTGTCGCCCAGCACGATATCGTCGCCGTTTCCAGTCGTTATCTCGTCATCACCGATTCCGCCGAAAACCCTGTTCGATCCCTCTCCCGCGACTATTTCGTCGTTGCCTCCCACGGCGGGGTCAACCACAGTCAGGTTGTCGATGTCACGAATCACTCCGTCGGTCCGGTCTTTCCGGATCACGTCGTGCCTGATGCCGAAACGCGCCTGCCCGATGCTGTTGCCCACGATCAGGCGATTGCCCTCGGACGTCACGGCATAGTCCGCCACGTTGCGGCTCTCAAGATCGGCCTGAAGGGCACCGGCCAGCGACCCTGCGATGGATTCCAGTGTCTCCGCAGCATCGTCGGTCACTGTGTGGGACGCCCTCGCGACCAGAATGCCCCCCTGCCATATTTCCACAAGGTAGGTTTCGCCATTCGATACCTGCCCTTCCAGGACCACTGCCCGCGAGGCGAGATGATCTTCCGAATCATCGCGAATGATGCCGGCTATGGGCGTCCCATTGCCCAGGACAGTAACCGGCAGGCCGCTCCCGTCACCATAGGTGACCCGGCCCCGATCCCCGAATATGATGTCGTCGCCGGAGCCGCCCGTGACGGCATCGTCACCGTCGCCGCCGAAGATCACCAGGGGCAGTGATGACGCCGACGCGTCCACGGTATCATCACCGTCCTGGGTATTCAGCACGAAGAAGCCGTCGGTGGAGGCGTCGAGCTTCAGTGTCACGTCATCATTACCGGCTCCCGTGTTGAAGGTGGTAACCGTCAGGATGCCGTCCTGCTTCACCGTGGAGGTGACCTCGATATGGTTGCCGCCGGAACCGCCCCACAGGGTAATGCCGCCGGTGAAATCGCCGCCGTCGGCAGCATAGGTGATAAGCCCGGGCGCCATTCCGGAAATGGAGCTGCTCGTAAGGACTATGGAAGCATCGCCGTCGGGATCGCCGGAGTCATCCACGTTCAGCATGTTCCCGCCCGTACCGGCATCGATGTTCAGGGTTCCCTGAACGTCATCCAGTGACCTGTCCGCGTTGAAGATGTCGATGACGTCGTCTCCCGCGCCGGTGTAGAGGTTTGTCACCGTTCCCGGGCTGGTTCCCCGGACCTGGAACCGGTCATTGCCGGAACCCAGCAGGATGTCAAGGGTATCGACCCCGTAATAGTTGATGCCGTCGACCCGCCTCTCCAGGTGGATGGTCCCGTCGAAGGCACTGTCCACGACGATGTCCGCCCGGTCTATGGCGACAGTCCCATGGGCGCCCTGGAAGATGATGTGGAAAACATCACCGTGTTTTTCAACGGCCACGTTCCGGGTGTGGGGAAGATCGGGATTCCCGTTGTTCGGATCCAGGACCGCCATGAGCGCTCTCAGGAGCGTGTCCGTAGCAGTTTCGTCGTCGCCGCTGAGATCAGTCACCGCGATAGCAGGCGTCGTGAGCGGATTGCCCTGGTCATCCAGGAGATCCCGGAACGCGATGACAAAGGTCCCGGTGGCGGCGTCCACCCGGAGCGTCTGGACCGTGTTGAGGCCGGGAGTCCGGGTACCGTTTCGTACCGTGGCGGTTTCCACCTGGACGGAGATATCGGCGGCGGGACTGACGGTGAGCCCGGACACATCCAGGCACTCGAGCTGCGGCAGGTCAAGTCCGCCGAGGACGCCCGTGAACATGATGGTGTAGGTGTGCGTGTAACCGTCCACCCTTCGCTCCACGAAGATGTCCGACGGGTCGAAGACATCGTATCCGTAAAGCTCCTGCAGGCGCGCCTGCATGTCGGCGGCGCTCATACCGTAATCGAGCGTGACCGTTGCCGAATGCGCTTCCCGGGACACGTTGGCCGATTGTGTGAGACCGGCGTCGGTGCCGAAGGCCGATGTGGTGAGTGTATAGCTGCCTCCCGTGGCCCTGACGCTCACCGTCTGGATTTCCGGGGCCGAGGGCATGCCCAGGCCGGTAAGGGTGGTCTCTGTGAGGACACCTTCACGGTCGAAATCGTCCCCGCCGGCATCCACCACCAGGCGGTCGCCATTCCCCGAACCGGCATTGACGGTCAGGAGCCCGGATATCTGGCTCACGCGCTGAGCCTCGCTCGAAACGACAATCTCGTCGTCACCAGCACCGGTATGAACGGTGGTGTGGCCGGAGATCAGCCTGATATCGACATGATCATCACCACGGCCCGTATACAGGCGGGTGACTCCCTGGTGCGTCGATTCGATGGTGAACCGGTCGTTGCCGTACCCCAGTTCGATATTCAGGACCTCCAGGTTCGCGTACTGAATGCCGCCGGAAATGGCCACACCGCCGATAACCGTGTCGGGTCCCATGCCCAGGCCGCAGATGCGGTCCGCCGTCAGGACGCCCACGTCATCGGCCGGACTGTTGCCGTTGAAGACGTTCAGGGTGTCGACCTGTTCGACCTCGTCGACGCGCACGTTGGGATTCACGGGGCTGTAGAAATAGTCATGCCCGGCAAGGTCGGCGGGATCTATGCTCATGGCTTCCCAGGACGTGGTGAAGGTGACGGTGAAGCCGTCCACGCTCTCCACTTCCAGGACCTTCCCCGCCGCCGGGCCGTTCAGAATGGTGAACTCGTACAGGTACTCGTTCATCCGCGGGTCGAACCCGGACTGGCCGGGGCCCTCTACCGACACATGCGTGGCACCCGTGTCGGTAAGCGTTGCCTTGCCGTCCGCCTCCCCGGCGCTCTCGATGGCACCGTCGGGCACATACCAGTTCGTCTCACCGGGAAGCGTGAAGGGATCCTCAAGAAACACCTCTTCACTGACCCGGACGCCGCCGTTGATGGTGAGCGGTCCCCGGATCAGGTTCACCCGCTCGGCCATGGCCGGGAAGGCGATGGCGTCGCTGCCGTCGACCACGTCATCGTCAACGGCCCGGACGTACACGGTCTGCGGGTCGGACCAGTCGTCCTGCGTAAAGACAACCTGGGCAGTCATCGATCCGCTCGTCGTGTCACGGACGGGCACGATGGAAAAGGACGCCGAGAAGGAGGTACCGTCCCTCCGGGCAATGCTGAAGGTCGAGCCTGTAACCGAAACGGTGTAGGTCTCGTCCGGTATCCTGCCGGCAAGCCCCCGGGCAACAAATGCCAGGTCATCCTGATCACCCTGGAAAATCGTGTACCTGTAAGAGGTACCGTCAAGTTCGACAGTCCAGACCTCGCCCACCACGGCAGTACCGGCGAGCGTGATGTTCGCGCTGGTCCAGGTGTCGCCGGTACCGGCCGTTCCGGTAATCGAGGCGGAGCCCTTCGATGTGCCGAAACGGGCGTAGAATGAATTGGTGTTGTCGATCGTGATCACAACGCCGCTGCCGTCGGCCGTTGCCGTGAAGTCGGCGTGGGCATCGATCGCGTCGGCAAGCGCCCGGGCCGCCTCTGCGGCCGTCGCGCCGCCGCCCGGCACCTGGTAGGACCAGGACAGGGTCACACCGTCGGTCTGGGTGAGAGTGACGATCCAGGTTTCTCCTGCCGGGGGATCGCCGCTCAGGGTGAGGAGTGCCCTCTGGGTGGCCACATCGACCTGCACGGCCTCGTTCTCGCCGTAGTTGGCCGAAGCGTCGAAGGCCAGGTTCGAATTGTAGGTTCTTGTCACCTGGGGCGTTACATCCACGATCACATCGGATTCAGGTTCCGTGGTCAGGACGATAGTGTAGGTGTCGAAGCCCGGAACGTAGCCTGGAAACTCGGACTGCATGCCGTAGCCGATTTCGTACCGGCTCGTCTCGTCGGGCGGGGTACTCCAGGGGCTTTCAAAGGTATACTCGTTCGTCTGGGGATTGTAGGCTGAAATTATGCGTGACTGCCCCGCGCCTGTTCCCTCGATGATGGTGACCCGTTTCCCCACCAGCGCGATTGCTTCCGGGTTCACCTCGTGACGCTGGAGCGACATGTTCAGCTGGTAGGAAAGACCGGCGGGGACGCCGCTCAGGAAGCCGTCGCTGAAGTAGGGATTGTCTTCATAGTAGTCCTGGTAGTACCTCACGACAACCTTGTAGGTTCCCGCTTCACCGAAGTCCACCTGCAGGAAGGGATCGTAGGTCGCCTTCAGCGGATCCGGGTCGTAGCTGGCAGCGCTTCCCTGATCCACGACGGACGAGTACACGCTCCCGTCGGTAATCACGTCAAAGGTGGTAATCGCGATGTCCGGACCGCCGTGTTCGTCCACCTTGAAGACCTGCAGGGACGGAGTGAGCACGTAGCCATAATACTCGGGACGGTATACCGTCTGGTTTCCCAGGAAAATTCCGAACAACGGATCATACATCGGTTCCTCGTAGACCACCATCTGGACGGAGATGCCGCGCCTGTATCCGGCATTGTCAATGTCGAATATGCCGGTGACCACACCCGAACCCCGCTGGACGGAGACCGTAACGGTCTCGTTCCAGCCCGTGCTGTCAGTAATCGTAAGGACACTGCCCGTAGCGGTGACGGAGAATTTGTCGTTGTCTCCGATCTTGCTGTCCAGTTCCCTGGCCACATCCTCCAGGGTCCACACGGAGCCGGTCCTTTCGGGATCAGGTTCGGGAACATCGACACTGTAAATTACGCCGTTGATGGTTACGGACCAGGCCTCCCCGGGGGTCGGGTTGCCCTCAAGCACGAACTCCACGTTGTTGTAGTGGTCCCTGCCGTCTACGGCCGGGTCTGCTGACGCAGCCGCGTCAGCCCGTTCCTTGCTGACCTCATCGACATCCACCGTCGCGCCATCGGACGATGACACCCTGATGATAACGGTACCATCGTCTATTATTTTCTCGGCGGTGTAGCCTTCGTCTGCAAGCTGGGCAATCAGAGCACCGGCTGCAGTGGAGGCAAGCCCGACAGCCGAGAAGGTTTTTCCTTCCACCGTCACGTACCACCGGTCGCCGGCGCTGTCGTTGGCCGGGGCATCGGTATTTGCAGGCACCACCAGTTCGATGTCCTGGTACCAGCCGGATTTCACCGTGCCGCTGACCATGGCCGATCCCTCCGGATCCTGGAGGTCGATGCCGGTGTCCGTGGAAAAGCCAGTCCCGGACTTGTTCACAACATAGACCGTGGTTCCCTCTACAAGAGCCAAATACGAACCGGCTGTGTCATTGTTGACGGCATCAGCGAGACCCCGGGCCACGGCCTCCAGACCGACGTCTGCGGCCTGAACCGCGTAGCTGTAGTGGGCAAGCTCCTCGCCGTCGTCGTTTTCATCCAGGGTTACCTTCCAGGTCTCGATGGTGCTGATGGTCCCGCCGCCGGCAAGGGACAGGCTCAGATCGACCGCCTCGCCGGCGGTTCCATCAACGGGCGCTGTTTCGACCGTATAGCTGGAGGAGAAGGGCGTTCCCCCGGTGTGAACCACCAGGAGGGTGCCACCGCTCCAGGTAGCCCAGTAGGGTGCACTTTCGGCGTTGATGACGCCGGCCAGCGCTTCGGCCATGCCCGCATTTGTCTCGGCAGCGGTGACCGTGGAGCGATAGGTGGTTTTCGTTCCGTCATCGAGCGTCACGGTCCAGGTTTCGCCTTCAACGACTGTGCTGACGCTCAGGTCGATGTTTCGTGCCTCTCCGTCCTCACCGTTCAGGCCCGCCTGCTCGTCGTCCTCACCCAGGTTGATGTCGTACCGAGAGCTGAATGCCGTTCCGTCGTTGTGGACAATGATGAGGTTCGCGCCGATCGAGGTGGCCTGGTAACTGCCGCCGGCAGCGTTGATGGCGTCGGCCAGTTCCTTAGCTACAACCGCGCGACGGCTACCTTGAGATCCCGTAAGATCCGCGGGGACAACAAATTGATAGGTGGTTTCACTGCCGTCGTCAAGAGTTACAGTCCACGTGTTCCCTGAATTCACATTATCCGTCAGGGTCAGCGTGTTCGTGGCGCCCTCCGCCCCTTCAACGGCCGTGCCGACCAGGAAATAAGCCGAAGAAAATGAGGCTCCTCCCGTGTGTACCACCAGGAGCGTATCGCCGTTCCAGGCGGCCCGGTAATCGCCCCCGGCGTCGCCGTTGATCTCACCGGCCAGTTTTTCAACCATGGCCTCCGCAGTCGTCTCAGCGGAGGTGGCCTTCCAGCTGTACGTGGTCTTCGCGTTGTCGTCATCAAAGGTGACCACCCAGGTCTCCCCTTCCGCGACGGTGAGCCCGCTCAGGTCGATGCTCTCAGCCGACCCTTCATCTGCCGTGATTGTGCCGTCCGTTGTGGCCGTGACGGACCAGGCAATGATGAAGCCGCCCGAATTCGTGAGCTTGAGGACGCTGCCTGTAGCGCTCGGGGAAAAGGCACTATCGATCAGTTTTCTGATCTCGTCGGCTACTGTGAGGGTTGTGTCACCGGCCTGGGCCTTGTACGCGTAGGAGGTGCCGCCGTCAATGGTAACGGCCCACACCTCGTTTACCCGCACATCTCCTGCGAACGCCACTGCCGCCGTCGTCCAGGAGATCGACTCGATATCGCTCGAAACCGCCTGCACCGGCGTTCCTCCGATCCGGGCCGCGCCGGTAATGGCGGCTTCGCCCTCGGCCGGGGTGGCCCGTTCAATGGAGAACCGGACGGTAAAGGATGATGCCGCCGTGGTGGATATGGAAATTTCGTTCCCGCTGCCGGCGGCTGAGAAACTTCCGGATCCATGGATTTTTGTCCGCAATTCTTCGGCGATTTGATCGGGGCTCTTCCCGCTCTCGACAGTGTAGGACCTTGAGATTGCTCCGGTTCCGTCGTTGAGGATGACTGTCCAGACCTCCCCGGCCACCGGGGTACCGGAGAGAACGATTGTTGCGTCTTCAAACTGGACGGCGGTTCCGCTTCCGTCCCGTGCCTCGGTCCAGCGCGTGACCGATCCCGCGGAGCGCACCTCCTGGGTAATTCCGTCGATCCGGAAACCGTTGTTATTTATCACCTTGAGGGTGTTTTCATTCACATCCACGATGGCGGAACCGTCCGCCGCGGGCGAAAGGGAGGCGCCCAGGACGCTTCCGTCCGTTTTGTATACGCTCAATGTCCCGTTTCCGGCATTGTAAAACAGTCCGTAGGAACCGGGGATACCATCGTGATCCCTGAAAGCGTACCCGACGGTGTCGATGGTGTCACCGGCTACCGTGGTGTACGTGTAATTCTCTCCACCCAGGGTCAGGGTCCAGGTCCGACCGGCTTCGACAACGCCGCCGAGGCGGAAATCCACGCTGTCGGCCGTGGCGAAATGATCGGCCCCATACCCGCCGCCATAGGTGATCCCATCCACGGTGGCGGCGCTTTCCGATGACACATCCTTGTTGATCTCGGAAGCCAGGCCGGCAAGCACGGCAGCCATGTCGTCGCCGGAGACAACCCTGTACGAGTAGGGCTTTCCGTTCAGGGTAACCGTCCATACATCGCCGGCGGATACGCCGTAATCGCCGTCGAGGACGATGTCGGCCGCCAGGTAGTAGGTATTCAGGGCATCCACGTCGCTATTCCGGACATTCGCCGCGGTGGGGTTGAGCATGGCATCGGTTATGACAAAGGTGTAGGCATCGGCGCTGCCGTCACCGGCGCCGATGATTTTTATATAGGGCGTGTGAAAGTCGATGGAACCATTTTCGTAGTCTTTGTTCCCGATGTTACCGTCATAGAAGGTGTACCACCCGTCCGCCGCGTCCACATCCTGGCCCGTACCGGAGCTGCTCTGGGACTCGTTTTCCAGGACAGGATCCGGTGAAAACTGGAAACCGCTCGTTCTGTGGTGCTCCAGGGAAATGTTCAGGGCATAATCGGCCCCCTCGGGAACACCGTTGCCCGTGAAGAAAACATAGGGCCAGCGGGAATTGTCGAAGTAGAAGGGAACCTGGTTCTCCACCGAAAGGTAGTAGGTTCCCGCCTCGGTGAAGGTCCACCCGAAGGAATCGTCCAGCACGGTGGAACTGCCCGAATCAAGACCGGTATAGTGTGTGTCCCACCGATCACCCATGCCTCGAAGCACGGTCCGGCCGTCGGCATCATAGAGCGTCATCTGGGTGATCCAGTAGATCGCGTCTCCCAGTTCATACCCGTAGTCGATGTCGAAGAGGGCGTTTACCCGGCCGCCTCCGAGGGCAAGCATTTCCGGCGTGATGGTGAAGGAATAGAAGTCGGGATCATTGTTGCCGGTGGCCAGAATCGTGAGGTGCGGTATGGTGTGGTCGTCGATGCCCGGAGACGGATTGGTTCCCCAGGGTGCGTCGGTCAGATCCTGGGCGTTGTAGATGGCATTGTGGAGCGACGCCTCGGAAATCACCGAGGTCCCGAAGGTTCCTTCAAAGGTTGAATCATCGATGGCGCGGGTCACCTGGCCTGAACCGAGAAGAACGTAGTCCGTGGGTTCCGTTACGTTGGTGGAACCGCCGGTCTCGGTCACCACGATGCCCGGGGTATTGTTGTCCAGGATGCGGACGTCCACGGAGGCAACACTTTCCTCTTCGCCGTTTTTCCCGCTCACGTAGCTGTATTTTTCGCCGTTGATGGTGAGGATCCATTCCTCGCCTGCGGCGATTAATCCGCTGCCGTTTATCTGTATTTGAACCTCACTGTAACGGCCATCGACCTGGCTACCCGTAACGGTCATGTCACCCGAGGTTTCCAGCGTGAAGTTCCCGCCGCTCTTCCCTGTGATGGTGAGAGTGTCGCCTGATCGCGAGACGTCCACATTCGCGAAGATATCCCCCTGAATGGATGCCTTGAGACCCCGGGCCACGTCCTGTGTATTGAGATTGTAGAAGTCGGCCGGGGAACTGATGATGTCGTGCTGAATGCGCGAAAAGTGGGTCCCCTCGACGGCTTCGTCATTCACGGCGGTTACCGTGACCACCTGGGGAATATTCCAGTTGTCCGGCGTAAAGGTAAGCACGCTCGTGTCCGTTTCCACCTGCCCGTCGGGAACGGAGATGGCGATATGTACCTCGCCGGCGGGCTTCCTGGTAAGTACCACCGAATAGGTGTCCGGGGCGCCCCCTTCGGCCACAACGGTATCACCTCCGGCCTGAACCACCAGCACGCCGGCCGTGTCGTCATCGATCACCGTGGCCACCACGCCGAGGACCGGGATCCCGTCGTAGGCTCCGCCGTCATCGGGCCTGGCACCCTGCATGACGCTGTGCTGAATGTTGTATACCCGCGTGCCTTCTGCCAGGTCGTCCTGGGGCGCTATCACCATGACTCTCTGGGGAATAAACCAGTTGGTCCGGTCAAAGAGCAGGGTGATGCCCTGGGCACTTGCCGCTGCATCGGGATCGCCCTCCCGTTTGAGCAGTATGCCTTCTCCGCCTGCCGCCGATTCCGACTCCCGCGGCAGGGAAGGTGAGGCCGTGACCCGCACCTCTTCCTCGGGAGACCGGGTGAGCACCACGGAATACACGGCATACATCATGGTTTTTCTCAGGTCATCGTCGGCCAGTCCGCCTTCGAATACCCGAAGGGGCTGATCCATCTGGATGACCACGCCGGGGGCGTCGTTGTCGGCCACGTTGGCGGAAATGTCCTGCACAAAGAGATCCCGGAAGGCGGGATCGCTGGCCGGGTTTACACTGTGCTGGATCAGGCCGCTGTGGCCCTGGAGGCTGTTGCCGACCACATATACGGGCTGAGAGCCGGTACCGCCGGAAACGTTGAAGGTGTCGCTTCCCAACCCGCCGTAGATCTGGACATCGGTCCCCTCGGGTGTGCCGGCTATGAAGAAGGTGTCGTTCCCCTCAAGGCCGTCGATGATGATCTGCTCGATCCCCGAATAGGTAGCGAAAAGACCGGCGCCGAAGATACCCTGGTCCGTTATGATGAAGTCGTCACCGAACTCAGTACCGACAACAACGAGGGTATCAAAGCCCGACCCGCCTTCAATCCGTACCGGCGCGTTCACCGTGTAGGAGATGAAGTTTTCACCCTGCCCGCCGTTTATGTTCGTGAAGGGCGCCTTGGGATCGTTGGGGTCGACCTTGACAAAGGCGCGGATCCGGAAGGTATCGTTGTCTTCTTCGCCGTAGAGATAGAGCTCCGCCATGTTCCGGTAAACGTTGAAGGTGTCGTCTCCCGTACCGCCGTAGAGGGTGGTGGCGTGGTTGACGCCGTCGCTCAGGTATCCCCGGGTCGTAAGGGTGGTGGAGAACCAGTCTTCCGGACCGAGCCCGTTGTCGGGGTTGCTGCCGTCTCGAGGCGACTTGAACATCTGGCCCACCTGGAACAGGTCGTTGCCCGCGTCACCGTAAACGGTGAGGGGGGAACTGGTTCCGTCGAAGACGAAGGTATCATCACCGTCCCGGCCGAAGACGAAGATACCGGCATTGATATCGCCATCATAATTCACCCGCTCGATGGCGCCGCCGGGGACCGGTTCGCGGTTCTCATCGACCTCGACGGCCGAGATGGAACCCGGCCGGAAGAGGAGGAAGTCGTCCTCCGGCGTACCGTAGATGAGGAGACGATCGGCGCCCATATCCCCCGCCGGGGACTTGTCGTACACGTTGAACATGGCCGAACCGGTTCCGCGCAGGTTAATCTTGTACAGATCGCTTCCGCCAAACCCGTGAAGCGAAATCGGACCGACGACGTCGTGCCAGGGATCGGCGGTGATATCGAAAACGTCATCATCGCTGTCACCCTGTATGCGAGCGGCAGTCCCCAGGATGATCCCCCGGATGTCCATCTCGCCGCCGACGCCCGGATCGGCATTACCGGAATCGTCCTGGTAATCGACTTCAAAAATGATGTCTTCCCTGTAGATGGCTATCCGGTTGGTGGCCTCGAGCCAGGTGGTGCAGGAAGAGCCGTCGGGACGAGAAGCATCGTTCCCGATGGCATCCGCAAGGGCCCGGGTCACGGTGTAGAGCGTGTCGCCGGCGGAAACATCATATTTGTATTCCTTGCCGTCCACCCTGATCGTCCAGGTCTGGCCGGCAACGGGCGTACCGGTCAGGGTGACGCGCTTGATCCCCGCCTGTTCCGCTGCCTCTACGGAAACGCCGGCGCCGTCGGGCAGGTCGCCTGTCTCAACCCCGACGTCAAGCTCCGAGGCGGCGTGGATGATGGCTCCCTCCTCGATTATGACGTTGTCGCCCGCCCGCAGAATGACCGCGCCGCGCTCGGCCACGAGTTCGACGCCGCTTTTGACGGTGATATCATCCCCGGCATCGGGCGAGTCATGGGAGATTACCACGATGTTCTCGTTCAGGCCCGTGGTCCGCAGGTTCTTCTCCAGGGTTACCGGGCTGCCGGCGCCCACCGTGATGGAGCCCCGGGCCACGATCCCCTCTTCCTCGGTGAGTCCGCCCACGGCCAGGGCGCCGGCGTTTTCGATCCACACGCCGCCGCCGGTGGAGCGTCCCTCAAGGAACCCGACCGCCGTTCGAAGCGCCCTGTCCACCGCGCCGATGTCGCCGCCGGCAAAGAGACGGGTCTTCCCGGACGTAACGTTGGACTCCTCGTCGGTCCTGCCGTTGAGAATGGCGCCGGGGGCCATGATGAAGGCCGTGGGATAGTCTGCCTCGGGGTCGATCCGGTCGGTGCTCACCTGGTTGATCCACAGGTCGCCCGCGGTTTCGATAATATAGATATGAGCACCCCTGCTCGAGGCGGTCAGCGTGCCCGGTGCCGAGTAGGAGCTGTCGATGTCAAGGTCGTTGCCGGACACTCCGATACCGCCCGGAGCGCCGCTCATCCCGGCGACGAGGGTAATGCTGTTGCCGATGACGTCGGCCCTGGGAAGACCGGCGACCGGGTTCGGATCATTCCCGCTATCCGGATCATAGGGATCAAGCAGGTCGACCGCATCCAGTATTGACTGGTGGGCCCGCAGGTCGACATTGCCCCCGTAGGAAATCACGTTACGGATGCGCATGTCGCCGTCGGTCTCGGTGATGCCGATGCTGCCGTCGGCGGTGGCCGTGATCGTGCCGGAGCCGACCACATCCACGTCGAGAGCATCGGTCATGATGCCGGAGTCGTTGAAGGTTCCGATGCCGCCGCCTATGGCCGTCAGCGTCACGGAATTTGCCTGGATATTTTTCAGCTCGTGATAAAACCCGTCCACAATGGACCCGCTCAGGGTTTTCAGATACACGCCGCCGGTCTTCGCATAGATGGTACCCACGTTCATGTCGCCGGCCTTCTCGACGATGTAAACATCGGTTCCGGCCCGGGCCGTCAGGATCGATGCGGGACCCAGGTTCGTGACAATGGGAACCGCGGCGGTGCCGATGGATTTCCGGCCGGCCTCCAGGACAAGGTCTCCGCCGACAACGTTCGACGCGCCGGGAGCAGCAACACTGTAGATGCCCTGGCGCGACTTTATGCGGACATTGTCCCCCGCCGTCACGGTACCGATGTTGAGGTCAAGCTCAGAGCCGATGTACACCACGCCGACGGCGGTCACGTTGATGGTGCCGGTGGCGTGCACGTCCACATCTTCCCGCATGCTGAGCTGTACGGCGACGATGTCAACCGACGCGCCACGGGGGTCAAGGACAACCGGAGCCAGGGTCATCAGTCTTCCCGACTCGGAAACCAGCTGCACGCTGGAGGCCAGGGTAAGCACGGTGTCGGTAACGCCGACGATCTCGTAAAACTGTCCGTCCTCGGTGGCGTTCCGGGAGCTTCCTTCCACCTGGACATGCAGGCCCACGGCGAAGCCGTCATCGATCCAGCTGCCGCCTGACCTGGTGATGGTACCCGTCTCATCGAAGTTCACGGTGATGGTAACGGGGAATCCCGCCAGGAAGACGATGTCGTCCCGCTCCGCCGCCGCCAGGGCCACCCGCTGGTCGGTGGTGAGCGTGACGGGCCTGGAACTGATGTCGATGATGTCCCTGCCGGCCGAGGTTCCCACGCCGCCCCCGGCGATGAGGGTCACGTTGCGTCCCACCACGTTGGGATCTTCGATATCCACCTGGGTGTCTGAAACGGGGTTGAGCAGCCCGGCACTCATGGAGTAGAGCAGTTCCTCCTCGGTCCAGACCTTGATGCTGCCCTCGATGGCGCTCGCCTCGGCCGCCGTCAGGGTGTAGGAAAAATCCGGGTCGTAGGCATCGCCGCAGCTGCCGTACTCGTCATGCAGGGTGCGATACTCGGCGGTGCGCTTTTCCTCCAGGGCTTGGATGGCCGCGGCATCCCAGCCCAGTTCGTTCCGGTAGAAGGCATCTTCTTCGGCCGACAGGATAACCTCGAAATCGGGATCATAGACTGACGGATCGGCCTGGCGGCTCCGGTAGATCCAGTACTGCCGGTACTCCTGCTCTTTCAGGGCCGCGAGAGAGTCCTTGGCATCCTGTATCTTGCTCAATACGCCGGTGCCCTCGGTGAGCCGGAGATCGGCCCAGACGCCGCCCTTCAGTTCCTCGTAGGTCCGTTCGTCCCGTTCCGCGTCCTGGTTGGCGTCGAATATCCCCCCGGCGGACTTGATATAAACATCCCCGGTGGCGGATTCGATTGTGTTCAGGTAGAGATCGCCGTTGATTTCCTCAAGGTATATGTCTCCCTGGGCATAGGCCGAAAGGTGATGCTCGAACCGTGATCCCGAATCAAGGGTTATCAGGCTGCCGCTCAGACCGATGCTGCCGTTTTCCGCCGTGAGCGTCAACAGCCCGCCCTTGATGAGACCTTGGGCGGTAGTGCCGTTCCCGTCTTTTCCGACGAGGATGGATTTTTGAGCCCACACGGTAACATCGTGGCCTGAAAGGCTGGCTATTTCGTCAACAGCCAGGTCGCCGATCATCTCCTCGATCTGGATACGGCCCGAGGTCGTAACGGCCGAAAGGCCCGCCGCCGGGGCATCGGTCACGCTGGTCCTGAAGGGATCCACGGTACCGATGCCGGTCCGGGCGATGAGCTCAACCCGGAGACCGCTCACATAGGCCTTGGCGCTTATCTGCTCGATGGCTCCCAGGGTTTCAATGGTGGTGGTGCCGGAGCTGTTCAGGATCGCGCCCACGAGCAGGACGTCGGCGCCGGCCTGGGTCGATTTCACATGGACCTTCCCCTGGTCATAGCCGATAAAGGTGATGGCTATGTCCCGATCGGCCCGGATCGTATGGGTGTAGGTGTGCTGGTCCCGCCATCCGGTCACGTAGGTGCTGTAATAGGTTTTTTTGCCGTACCAGCTGCTTTCAACCCTGGTGTTGTAGAGAGTGGGGTCGCTCTTCTCCAGATTGTCTTCCTGGTGGCCGTATGTGTAGTTGTCATGATGGTCAGTGTCTCCGACGTTCGTGCGATAATAATACACGCCGGCATCCATCAGCGTGGGTGTGTCCACGGAGTAGGTGTGTTTATCGTAGATATTCGCATCATCCGCGGCCAGGGCATCGATGCCCAGCCAGGCGCTGGTCCCGTAGGTAACGGAGGTCTCGGTCTTCGTGATCAGGCCCACGGACCATCCCGCCCGCCATCCATCGGCCGGGGCGTAGGTCAGATTCGTTCCCAGGCCCGTCGTCACCTGCGGGCCGCTCCCGTCATCGATGGTGCAGGTCACGCCGGTCTCGGTCATCTGGTAGATGGTGGCCGCCGGGTTGTCCGATGTTCCCTTTGCCTTGTCCTTTATTATCAGCACGCCGGCACCGCGGGCCGATGCGTCCAGGCGCTCGAGTACCACGTCGTAGGGTGTTTTGTTTTCGATGTATATCTGCCCGTAGCCTCCCAGGACCCTGATTTCACCGTTTCCGGTATTCAGGATATGGCCTGTGAGGTCCACGTAGCCGCCGCTCACCCGCAGTTCGTCAATAAGGATCCGGTCCTGCTGGGTGTCGTAGCGAACCAGGAAATCCGTGTCGGCCGTCGACGTCAGCCAGATCAGCCCCGACCGGGAGGAGTTCTTTATGGCATCGATTTCGTCGATCACATCCTGTCCCAGGGTCAGCACGTAGTCCTGCCTGCCGCTTTGCAGAATGCCGTTGAGATTGAGATACTCGGCCTCGATGTAGACCCGGTCGCCGTAGAGGCTCACGTCGGTCGGTATCGAAGCGAGCATGGCATTGATGGCGTCATCGCTGGCTGGACCCGTACCTTCACCGTTTTCGCCGACAGTGATGCCCTTCCAAATGGAATAGGGACTTCCCTCCACCTCGTAGGAAGTCACCCCGGTGATATAGACGCTCCCGCCGGCCACGACGCTGACGTTCCGTGCCCGGACCTGGGCGTTGATCACGATGTCGCCCTTCCCCTGGGGATGAGTCTGAAGCAAAAGGTTCCCGTTCAGGTTGTCGATGGGACCGATGACGGTAATGTCAGGCCAGGGAATCGGATTGGGGGTGCCGACAAGCCGCGGGTCGAAATCGTTCACCACGGAAATCTCGGGCGGTGCCGCCGTCGAACTGTCGGAAATGAAGGCAAAGGAGGCTGTCACCGCCCCTTGCCCCTCATCGGGAGCGTTGAGTTCGTTCACATCGGCATTGCTCCGCGCCACGACGCCGTTCAGGTAGAGCCCGCCGTTTGATTCGGGGATCGTGATGCCTTCAATCTTCAGGAATGCGGGGGTGTGGTTGAGAATCGTCACGCCGGCGTCGCCGGGAGCATCGAAGGTTCCCCTTCCCGTCAACTGGTCGGTTCGCACGTCGATACGTCCCGCTTCGGCCCAGATCGGGTTGACGTTCACCGTCACTACCATTTGAGCAACGGGACTGGTGCTCCCGTCGGGATTCGTCTCCAGCAGCCCTTCAGCCTCAAGTTCCGCCTGGATCCGAATGATCTCGCTCTGGTAGAAAGCGGCCAGGGTCGGATTGACGTCCTGGTAGCGCAGCAGCTCTTCACGGGCCTTGTCCAGCTGTTTCTGGAGCGAGGACTGAAGCGATTCCAGGCCCGTCGAAAAGGTTACCCCCTCCGTCTTGGTGTAGTCTGAAATATTCCCGGCCGCGTCGATTCCGTTGAGTACCAGGGACTGGTGGCGTTTGATGCCGGTGCGGACCGTTCCGTCCACCCGCACCAGGGCATGGGCCGCGGTGTCCACTTCTCCGGCGTACATGGCTTCCGAGTTGCCGCTTCCGAAGGTCTCACTCACCCAGTTGACGGCCTTGGCCTTGGCAAACATGTCGCTGTAGCCCCGCGACTCGGCGTGAAGACGGGCCTCACGGGCTGTCTCGAGGAGCGCGCCGGTGCCGATGGTGATGGTGTTGTCCTGAAGCATGTTCGCCCGGGCGTCGAGATCCTCGATGGGAATGGCGCTGCCGGCGAAGGTGTCGGTCCGGGCGCTCAGTTTGTAGGCGTCCCGGACCAGGTCGGCCCCGGTACCGGCATAGAGGTTGAGATCCCCGTCGGCACGAATGGCGGCATCGGGACTGATGATGATCTGGTTGGTCGGTGTGATATTTGTCGTTGTCGCGGCGGCAATGTAGGTTCCCGCTCCATAGGCCTCGGCATAGACGGTGGTCGAAACATGAGCGGTCCCCCGGGACGACATCTCCAGCTCTCCGATGGTCTGGAGGTTCGCGCCGCTTCCCACCTGCACCCGGGACAGATCCTGCAGGGTGGTGATGGTGGAATCGGCAACGAGGCCCGACAGGGCTCCGGCGGCAAAAAAGTTGATCTTGTCGTGGGCATCGATGTCATTGAAGGCCCGCAGCTTGAAATCCCCCGGGTTGGATGGACTGCCCACGACCTTCAGGACGGCGTTGTTACCGATTGTTACCAGGGTTGCCAGGTCGAGGGCCGTCTTGCTGTCGGCACCGCCGCCGGCGATGACGCCGCCCGCCGTGCCGTCGATGTTGCTCCCCGACAGCGACGGCTTGCGGACACGGTTCGCCGCATCCATGACGATGTCTTTGGCGGTTACGTTCACAGCGGTCCCCACCCGGGCATTGACCGAGGAATTCACACTATTGTCGATTTCAGCCCCGGTACCGCCGAAAAGCCCGCCGGCAAGCGCCTTGACCCGGCTGTTGAAGGCGGCGGTATGGTCGGCAGTGATAGTGAATGCCCCGCTTCCCCTGGTGCCGAGGTCGATGGTCCTGCCGGCGACACCGTCTCTGATCTCCGCCGTGGTGGTGCTGGTATTCCGGGTGGTGGCCGATGCCGCCGCCACGGAAATTCCGCCCACCGACCCTGCCGTGGTGTCGGCGAAATTGTTGTCGTTGCCCGTCGCCGTTATGCTCAGGCTCCCGCCGGTGAGCTTCACGCCGGAACCGAGGTAGGCCGTTGTGGAGGTATCAGAAGTCGCGGTGGCCGTGCTGACACCGGCGGCCACGAGACCGGCGGTGTTGCTGTCGGCAACGGATTCCTGCTTGCTGTTGTAAACAGCCCCGATGGCCACTGCCCCGGTAATGTCAAGGGTCGCGCCGTCGCGGACATACCCTTCCACCCGGCCGCTTCCGGCGGCACGGCTCACCGTGGCGTCGATGCCGATCAGACCGCCCGACGAACCGGTGGTCTCGGCCCGCGCCGTTGTTCCGCCGGACGGCACAAGATGCCGCGCGCTGACGGTCAGACTTTTGGCGGTGATGGCCCCGCCCGCATAGGCGGTGACCTCCGGGCTCACCGTGGCGGTCGCCACAGAGGCCCCCACGGACAGGGTTCCGGCATTCACGCCCGCCGCGAAGGTTCCGGCGCCGGGCACCGCCGTGGCGAGAACCCGTATATTTCCGGCGTGAACCGTCGGGACATCAAGATAGGCCCTGACCCTGGAGGTAAGGGAAGCCCGTGCCGCCGATCCTCCCATGGAGACCGAAATAAGCCCTGCCGCCACGGAAGCGCTGAGAACATCCGCCGTTGACGCCGAATCATCCCGGGCGGTGATGGCCAGATTACCCGTAACATTTACAGTTCCACCGGTAATATACGACTCGGTGGTATTGGCGATGACGTTCGATGCTTCCGCACCCCCGCCGCTGATGGCGAGGCTGAAGATGCCCGCGCTCAGCGCTCCCGACGCGGCCGTGGAAAGGGCATCGATCGTGGCATATTCCAGGGCTTCCACGTCGAGACTCCTGGAGACCACCGTCGAGCCGCTTACAAAGGCCTGCACATCGTTGACGATGGTATTCGATGCCAGGGCGACGCCGATGCTGACGGAAGCGCCGATCAGACCCACAGAACCCGCGAGAGAGGCGGCCCCGGCAACGGCGGTGATCGCTGAAGCGTCACTCGCCGTGAGGGCGACATCTCCCGCCCTGGAGCCGGGTCCCGTGAACCCGGTGACGGTCGAATTCTTTATGCAGGCTTTCACGTCGGACGAGACCCTGTTGGTCACCGTCGCACCGGCACCGCTTCCGGCGACACCGACCGCTCCCGCCGACACGGCGACAGAGCCGGCGAAAACCGTGGCGGTGATCCTATTGTGTGACACTGCGGTCAGGGCGATATCGCCGCCGGCCCTGATCGTCGAACCGGTGATGCAGGCCTGGACTTGAGAGGGAACATGGCTGCCCCAGAGGTCATAACCGATGAAGTTGCGGGCCGCCGATATTCCTATGGACGCGCCGACGGCGACTTCGCCGCCCGACACCGCCGCTGAAGCGGTGAGAACCGCGGCAGTGATCGTGGCAGTGTTGCCGGCACTGACAACCAGGTCACCGAAGCTTTGAACGATGCTGTTGTCGATGGAGGCGTTCGTCTTCGTGAGAATGACGTTCGTCGCCCCCGCTCCGGCGCCGCTGACGGAAACACCCACGAACCCGGCGGAGACGGCCAGCGAGGCCGCCGCTGTAATCGCGTTGATGGCGGCCGCTTCAACGGCTTCGATGGTGACGGCGCCTCTTGTGGCTTTCACGCCGTTGTCGGCATTGTAAATGGAGGCGGCCACATCGTTGCTGATCTCGTTGTACGCGCCGGCGATGCCGATGGAAACGGCCACTCCCACGCCGCCGAGACCGGCGGCCAGGCTCGCCGCCCCGGTAACCGCCGAGATCCGCGATGTGTCTTCCGCAAGCAGGGTTACGCTGTCCGCCACGATGCCCGCTGACCCGTCACCCTCTATGAACGCCTTGACATGGGTCGTGATCCTGTTGACCGCCCCGGCGCCGGCACCGCTGACACCCACGCCGACACTCCCTCCCGAGGCCGCTGCCGAACCGGCGACTACCAGGGCGTCTATGGACTGGTCCGAGGTCGCGGTCATGGTAAGGTTTCCCGTAGCGTCAATGCTGGAATCGGCTGTGTAGGCCCGTACCTCGACGGGGGACTGGACGAGATTGACCTGCTTCCAGAGGTCCGTATTCCCGTAGTCCTGGGTTTTCAGGTCAACCGTCCTGTCGCCGTTTTCCGGAAATACGGGATCCGAGCCGACATACTCATACACAGAGCCTTCCCTGACGCCTTCTTCGATCTTGACCCGGTCGCCCGCCGTGACAGATGCGGGCTCGCTCGCCGTCGTGTACTGATAGGGTGTGTCGGATACCAGATCCCAGCCGACCAGGTTGGTGGCAAAGGAAAGTCCGATGGACACGCCCACGCCCACAGCGCCCCCCGAAAGGGCTGCCGACAGGGCAATGACCGTTGCCCCGATGGTTGGCGCGCTGACCCTGAAAAGGGTGCCGTCACGGGTCAGCGTGTAGGACTTTCCCGTCACCCGGTCCGTAACGGACCATTCGCTCCCCTCGGTACGGATGGTGACCGCCAGGTCACCGGAGGTGTCAATGCCGAGGCTCTTCAACTTGTTCGACAACTCACCCGCCATGAAGGCCCGGTCGGAGAGAATGTCCTCATCCCGCTCGTCGATCCCGGTGGTATCTTCGTTATCCGCGTCCGTTGCCCCGGCATCGTCGAGTTTTGCGGCAAAGGCGTCCGCAGCGGCTGTATTGACCAGGTCCAGATCGGCCAGCGGATCGGCCGCCGGAAGACTTTTGGCCGTGATATCCACGTCGCCCGCACTGGTAATGACGGAATTGGCACTGTAGGCGTTCGTTTTGGTCAGGATGACATTGCTCGCCTGCGCGCCGGCGCCGCTGACGGCAACGCCCACGCCGCCTATGCCCACGCCGAGCGAGGCCGCCGCGGAAACGGCGTTGATCTGCGAGCGCTCGATGGCCTCCACGGCAATGCCGCCGACGGTGGTGATGACCGTGCTGCCCGCGATATAGGCGGCCACGTCATTGCTGATCGTGTTGAATCCCAGGGCAACGCCGATGGAAACGGCAACGCCGGTCCCTCCGAAGGCCGCCGCCACCGAGGCGGACCCGCCGAAGGCCATGATGACCGAGGTGTCATCCGCCGTGAGGGAAACGCTTCCGGCAGTAACGGTGGAACCCTCGATAAAGGCCTTGATATCGGCGCCGATGGTGTTGACGGCCACCACGCCGGTGCCGCTCACGCCCACGCCCACGCCGCCGGCCGCGATGGCCATGGAACCGGCCATGACCATGGCCCTGATCGTCTGTTCCGCCGTGGCCGTCTGGGTGAGGGCGCCGTCCGCCGTAACCTGCGAATTCCTTATGTAGGCCTGAACGCCGGCGCGGTCCAGTTCCGAACCGATCATGTTGACGGCAAAAGACCCGCCGATAGAAACACCGACGCCCACGCCGCCGCCGGCGACGGAGGCGCTGAGCGCCGCCACGATGGCATTGATAGTGGCGCTGTCCCGAGCCGTCAGCGTAAGGACGCCTGCGCTGTGCACGGTGCTGCCGGATATAGAGGCATCGGTTGTGCTTGAAATGATGTTGCCCGCTCCCGCTCCCGCGCAGCTGACGGCCACACCGGTGCCGCCGAACCCGGCGGAGAGGGACGCCGCGAAGGTTATGGCATTGATGGCGGCAGTGCTGTATGCCTCTATGGTGATGTCGCCCGTTGTTTCGACGCCGTCATCGACATTGGCGATAAAAG